>JAZSAO010000236.1:0-3164 GCA_045601945.1 Faecousia sp.
TCATTACGAACCAACGGTTCGACAAACTATGATTTAGCAGGCCATTATCCTTTTTTCAGGGTGTTGGGTAGGATCTTCAGCACACCGGCTGCTGCAGTGGCGGTAGCGAATCCGGTAAAGATGGCAACGATCATCAAATAAGGCAAATACGCTCCGATGTATACCGTCTGCATCAGAACCATGGCGGCGCAGATCTGTCCGACATTGTGAACGGCGGCGCCTAAAATGCTAACACCGTAAATAGAGAGGATCAGAGCCTTCCTTGCCCACGTCATAACGCACAAGGACAGAAGTCCTCCCGTCAGAGAGAACAGCAATCCGCTGATGCCACCACCAAATACCGCGCCCATAAAACAGCGGATCAAGACGATCCACAGAGTATCTTTCCACCCCAGCAAACTTAAAGCCACAAGGGTAACAATATTGGCAAGTCCCAACTTGATTCCCGGTAGTGGGATCACCATCTGCAAGGGAATAAACCGCTCCGTATAGGACAGACCGAGTGCCAATGCGATCAGGAGAGCAGAGAGGGCAATTTTCTTTGTCGTTTTCATACCCTCACCCCACTATGAAGTCGATCTCGTCAGCCCCTGTAATCCGAACCTCTACCTCGTTAGGCAGACACACCAGACTCCGTCCGGCCCTGCTGATACTACCGCTGTGTACGCAATCTTCTCCCGGACAAGTACTATGGGCGAAAGCAACGGATCCATTTTGGATCACAAGGGTATTTTCATATTTTCCCCCGATCTCCACGGTCTCTTCCCCGTTCAGAGGCAATTCTCGGAGGAGTTCTCCGCTTTGATAGATCTGCACCACAGACTCTGTGGCATCTCCGTAGGAGGGTAGGAACAGCAATCCCAATCCGAAAGCAAGTGCTGCTACCAAAACAATCGCAATCCAGTCCCCTTTTCGAAAAGAAAGTCTTTCCCGATCTGTCACAAAAGCCCCTCCTTCCCATACCTAAAACAAGGCCATAGTTCCATAAATATATCATATATGATTTCCCCTGAAAAGTAAAGAATTCTTTTTCTCTTTTCTCGCTTTTTTCGTAAAAAAATTGTAAAATGCTATAATTTTCCTCTTTATTTATTTCTTTCTTTCGGTTTTTCATTGCATTTTGCGGATTCCCTGTTTTTTCTTTTTTCTAAAAATCCGACGCTGTTTTTTCAGAAAAAGAAAGATTCTTGCAGAAACTATAATTCTTCTCTTGACTTTAGCGGATAAAATTGATAAAGTATATATGCAGCATCGATGCGCAGAAGCGATCTGCTTCTTTGCGTTTGCACTGCTGTCCAATTTGAAAAATCGGTGGTGTAATACTATGGTTATAACTGACTTTCTGGAAAAGAATGCCCGTCTGTACGGTGAGGATGTGGCTCTGGTAGAGATCAATCCCTCTGAAGAAAGAGACCGTGCAACTACATGGAGAGAATTTAGTCTGATTGAAAATACGTCTCCCGATATGGCTTACCGCCGTGAATTGAGTTGGGTAGAGTTTGACTGCAAAGCAAACCGCTTTGCAAATCTCCTCTTGTCCCGTGGTGTCAAAAAGGGGCAGAAGGTAGGCATTCTCCTGATGAATTGTCTGGAGTGGCTCCCCATTTATTTCGGCATCCTGAAGGCAGGTGCCATTGCGGTGCCTATGAACTTCCGCTATTCCGGTGACGAGATCGCCTACTGTGTAGATCTGGCAGATATAGAAGTCTTGGTCTCCGGTCCGGAGTTTGTCAGCCGTCTGGAGCCCATCATTGATAAGATGCCCCGTGTACGTATCCACCTCTTTGTAGGGGTCCAGCCCCCTGCTTTTGCAGAATCCTATCGGGATCTGGTAAACTACTACTCCCGATCCGCTCCCCCGGTGTCCCTGACAGAAGAGGATTATGCCGCCATTTACTTCTCCTCCGGTACTACAGGCTTCCCCAAGGCCATTTTGCACAATCATAAGGCTCTGGTCAGTTCCTGCCTCACGGAGCAGAATCATCACGGACAGTGCAGAGAGGATGTTTTTCTCTGCATTCCGCCCCTGTACCATACCGGTGCCAAGATGCACTGGTTCGGCAGCCTTCTCTCCGCAAGCAAGGCCGTTCTCCTTCGTGGCGTAAAGCCCGAATGGATCCTCCGTGCCGTAACAGAAGAAAAGTGTTCCATTGTCTGGCTCCTTGTGCCTTGGGCTCAGGATCTTCTGGATGCCATTGAAAGCGGAAAAATCAACCTGAACAACTACTACTTAGACCAGTGGCGGCTAATGCACATTGGTGCCCAACCTGTTCCTCCCAGCCTGATCAACCGCTGGAAGACCATTTTCCCCCATCATGAATACGACACCAACTACGGCTTATCCGGGTCCATCGGCCCCGGCTGTGTCCACTTGGGTGTGGAGAATATCCACAAGGTCGGTGCCATCGGCAAGCCCGGTTACGGCTGGGTCACCCGTATCGTAGACGAGAAAGGCAATGACGTTCCTCAGGGCGAGGTCGGAGAGCTCATCGTCAAGGGTGCCGGTGTTATGCTCTGCTACTATAAGAATCCGGAAGCCACACAGGAAGTCCTGAAGGATGGTTGGCTCTATACCGGCGACATGGCCAAAACAGACGAAGATGGCTTTATCTACCTTGTAGACCGTAAGAAGGACGTGGTCATTTCCGGTGGTGAGAATCTCTATCCCGTCCAGATCGAAGACTTCCTCCGGGAAAATGACAAGATCAAAGACGTAGCTGTTATCGGTCTTCCGGATCCTCGTCTGGGCGAGATTGCCGCCGCTATTATTGAGATCAAAGAGGGCCTGACCTGCACAGAAGAAGAAATCAACAAATTCTGCGAAGCCATGCCCAGATACAAGCGCCCCAGAAAGATCATCTTCGACAAGATCCCCAGAAATCCCACAGGAAAGATCGAAAAGCCTGTCCTCCGGGAACGCTACTGCTCCGGCCGCTTAGTAGAAGCCCAGACAACCCATTAACCCCCTTTCGTAATGGCATCATTTTAGATAAATCACAGTTTATCGGCCTGTTTATGGTTTGCACCTGTAGGGGCGAAGCTGTGTCTTCGCCCGTGGCAGTATCGTCGCAGATAGCAATTTCTCCATTCGTAAAAATCATCGCAGGGGCGAACTGTGTTCGCCGGAAAATGTTTCGATTTTGTGCGTTTTTCGTATAAATAAC
>JAZSAO010000237.1:0-7956 GCA_045601945.1 Faecousia sp.
CGGTCTGCGTGTGGCCAAGCTGCCCAAGGAGGGGATCAACGAGCGGGTCAACAAGATGCTGGAGATCGTCAGTCTGAAGGGCTACGGTCACCGGAATATCTCCGCTCTGTCCGGCGGTCAGCAGCAGCGTGTTGCGATTGCCCGGGCACTGGTAAATCAGCCCAAAGTTTTGCTTCTGGACGAGCCTCTGGGTGCTTTGGATCTTCGTCTGCGGAAGGATATGCAGAACGAGCTGAAGCGAATCCAGCAGGCGATGGGAATCACCTTCGTTTATGTCACCCACGATCAGGAAGAGGCCCTTACCATGTCCGATACCATTGTCGTTATGGACAAGGGTAAGATCCAGCAGATCGGTAAGCCCGAAGATATTTATAACGAACCAAAGAATGCCTTTGTTGCAGACTTCATCGGTGAGTCCAACATTCTTGACGGCATCATGTTGGAAGACTATTCCGTCAAGTTCTTCGGCAGAGTCTTTAAATGCGTAGACAAGGGCTTCGAAAAGAACGAGCCTGTCGATGTAGTCATCCGTCCCGAGGACATTGACATTGTGGCTCCCGAAGAAGGTCACCTCTGTGGTACCGTCACCTCCGTCACCTTTAAGGGCGTTCACTACGATACCATTGTAGACTTTAAAGGTTTTAAGTGGTTGATCCAGACCACAGATTTCTGCCCCGAAGGCTCTTATATCGGCATCCGCTTAAATCCCGAAGATATTCACATTATGCATAAGAGCGAGTATTCCGGTATGTTCGGTGACTACAGTTCCTATTCCGCAGAATATGACGAGATCGCAGATGCGGAGGGTTGCGAAGATGAAGAGTAGATTCCTTTCCGGCCCCTATGTGCTGTGGATGGTACTCTTCACCCTGATCCCCTTAGGCGTAGTGTTCTACTATGCATTTACGGACAGCGTGACCGGTGCCTTTACCCTGTCTAACTTAAGCAGCATGGTCCATTACTGGCCCATTTTTCTCCGCTCTATTTGGTTGAGTATTTTCGCAACTGTTATTTGTCTGATCATTGGTTATCCCGTAGCCTACTTCATCGCACACTGCAAGCCCACTACTCAACGACTCCTGCAAATGCTGGTGATGTTACCTATGTGCATGAGTTTCCTGCTCCGCACTTTAGCTTGGGTAGCCCTGTTGGAGGATACCGGCATTATTAACAATTTTGTTGTAAAGCTGGGTTTGGAGCCGCTACCCTTGATCCGAAACAACGGTGCTGTAATCTTAGGCATGGTATATAACTACCTGCCCTATATGATCCTGCCCCTGTATACCGTTTTGATGAAGATCGACAATCGTTTGGTAGAAGCCGCACAAGACTTAGGCTGTAATTCCCGCCAGATTTTCACTAAGGTTACATTCCCCCTGTCCATCCCCGGTATCGTTTCCGGTATCACTATGGTATTTGTCCCCGCCGTGTCCACTTTCTATATTTCTCAGAAGCTGGGCTCTCCCGATACCATTTTGATCGGTGACGTCATCGAGATGCAGTTCAAGAGTGCCTATAACCCCAATCTGGGCGCCGCACTGTCCTTGGTTCTCATGGTTCTGATTTTTGTCTGTGTCGGCATTATGAACCGCTTCACTGACGAAGACGAGGAAGGAATGGTGACTGTATGAAAGGCTTTACCCGTATCATCACCATTCTGGTCTTTATCTTTCTGTATATCCCCATGATCATTTTGGCCATTGCCTCCTTCTCAACAGGAAAGGATATCGCGGTCTTTGAGAGTTTCACCTTTCATCAATACCGTGAGTTGTTCCGTGACGATGGCTTAGTCAGTCTTCTGACCAACTCCCTGATCATTGCAGTGATCTCTACCCTTTCCGCAACCATTCTTGGAACTGTAGCCTCCTTAGGGATCTACAAGTCCCGCGGCAGACTCCGCAGTGCCATTATGACCCTAACCAACATCCCCATGACCAACCCGGAGATCGTCACCGGTGTATCTCTTGCTCTGCTCTTTGCCTTTGTGGGTATTATTCTGCGGATCAATGCAGTATTGGGTTTCTGGACTCTTCTCATTGCCCATATTACCTTTAATCTGCCCTATGTGATCCTCAATGTCATGCCCAAACTGGCACAGATGGATCCGGATCTGACCGAAGCGGCACTGGACTTAGGCTGTACTCCTGTACAGGCCTTCTTCAAGGTAGTCCTCCACGAAATCATGCCCGGTATCATTTCCGGAGCCCTTATGGCATTTACCATGTCTTTGGATGACTTTGTGATCTCCTACTTTGTCACCGGCTCCGGCTTCGTGACCCTTCCCGTAGAGATCTACAGCTACACCAAGAAGCCCATTCATCCCAAGGTCTATGCCCTGTTTACTCTGATCTTCCTGGTCATGCTGATCCTTATGGTCACCATGAACCTCCTGCAGGCACGGGATAATACCCGTCGTCGCAAACTCATGTTAAGGAGGAACGGCAGATGATAAAGCGAATTCTTTCCCTGCTCCTTTGTGCAGTATTTCTTCTGCCTCTCTTGCCCATGGACACCAATGCCGCAGAGCCCGTTACCGTGAACCTGTACAATTGGGGACAGTACCTGTCTGACGGCAGTGACGGCTGTATTGATGTCATTGCAGAATTCGAAGCAAAGTATCCCCATATTAAGGTCAATCAGATGACCTTTGACTCCAACGAGAGTATGTACACCAAACTCACCGCCGGTGGCTCCTCCTTCGACTTGATCATCCCCTCCGATTACATGGTAGAAAAGCTCATCCAGGAAGACATGCTCCTGCCCATTAACCACGATAATGTACCCAACTTCCAATATGTGGATGAAGCCTTCCGTGATCCCTCCTATGATCCCGGCAATGTCTACTCCATGCCCTATACATGGGGTAGCGTAGGCGTGATCTACAACAGTGCTTTCGTAGACGAAGAGGACGTAGCAGCACAGAGTTGGGACCTGCTATGGAATCCCAAGTATGCCAACAAGATCCTCATGTTCGACAATCCCCGTGATGCCTTTGCCATTGCACAGTATCGACTGGGCTATAGCATCAACACAGAGAGCACCGAGGAGTTGGAGGCCTGTGCCGATCTGCTCCGCGAGCAAAAGCCCATGGTCCAGAGCTATGTTATGGACCAGGTTTTTGACAAGATGCAGAGAGCCGAGGCATGGATCGCCCCCTATTATGCAGGTGACTATCTCCTTATGGCAGGGGAAAACGAGGATCTTTGCTTCTACCGTCCCAAGGAGGGCTACAACCTCTTCGTAGACTCCATCTGTATTCCTAAGGGTGCAGAGCACAAGGAAGAGGCCGAGCTGTTCATCAACTTCCTTCTTGAGCCGGAGATCTGCGGCGGCAATCTGGAATACATCGGCTATTCCTCTCCAGAGACCGCGTCCAAGGACTTTATGGATCCCGAGGTTGCCGAGAGTCCCGTGGCCTATCCCGATGCAGAGGAGATCGCCATCGGTACCTCCTTCAGTGCCCTTTCTCAGGAAAGCACTCAATATATGAACGCCCTGTGGCTTACAGTCAAGACTGCAGATACTGCTACAACAGTCTATCTGGTTATGACTATCATTGCCGTCGTGTTCATTGTGCTATTGTGGATTCTGTTCAAAGTCCGAAAAAGAAAGGAAAAGGCTCGCCGCTGTCAAAGATGGAAGACCCAGTGATCCCATAATATCCCAAAAGGGTCTGTTGTAAAGAAGATTTACAACAGACCCTATGAGAATAGAAAGGAATATGTATATGAAAAAGTTACTTTCGTTGCTTCTCGTTCTTGTAATGCTCCTTTCACTGGTCGCTTGCGGTAGCAATGCCGATCTGGAACAAGATCTGCAAGATCTTGAAGACCTATTAGGAGCCTTTGAAGAAATCGGTGATGATCTATATGCTGACTCTGAGGGAAAGCCCGAAACCGAAGGCAACCAAGAATATCCCCAGAATAGCAATACTTCTGAAGAATCCGAAACCTTCTCCGGAGATATTATAGAATTTACTACCGAAGACGGAGAGCATGAAGCCACTCCCGAAGAAACCGTTCCTACAGAAACCATTCCCGAAGAAACCGACGAAAATGAACTTCCTATGGATCTCTTTGTGCCCATAGAATCCACAACGCCCGCCGTATCGGTTTCTCCCATTGATGAAAATGGCGTTTATACAACCATGGAAGATGTGGCTCTGTATATCCATACCTACGGGAAACTTCCCAAAAACTTTATTACTAAAAACGAAGCGCGTGCACTGGGTTGGGAAGGCGGTTCTTTGGAACCCTATGCACCCGGAAAGTGTATAGGCGGTGACCGTTTCGGCAACTACGAAGGACTCCTGCCTACAGACCGTTCATATAAAGAATGCGATATCGATACACTGGGTGCCAAAAGTCGCGGTGCAAAACGGATCGTTTTCTCCGCCGACGGATTGATCTATTACACCGACGATCATTATGAGAGTTTCACTCTGCTTTATGGGGAGGAATAAACCATGGATATGATTCGCGTAGAAAATGTTGACCGTAGCGGTCTCCATGATATTTTTGAAAACTATTTTCCTGCCCCCTACGGCAGAAATTTGGACGCCCTGTACGATGTTCTCAGCTGTCAGAATCAAGAATTGATCATTGAGTTAGATGAGCCATCCCTATTGCGTTCCTTAGAGGATCGCTATTATGACAAACTTCTCCGTATGCTTCGTGATGTTACGGACGAGAATCCTAAAGTACTTCTTAAAATTTGCAAATAAAGTAAACGCTGCTCCGAAGGAATTTATTTCCATCGGAGCAGAAATTTAATATTTCATTAAAGGTGCGGAACCGTCATCCTCGGATTCCTCGATCTGACGGATCTCGACATCATAGCTGTAGCTATCATTGACCTTAACAGAGACCACGGTTCCCACAGGCTTTCCTAAAATAGCCTTTCCTAAAGGAGATTCCAAACTGATAAATCCTTGATCGGGAGCCACGCGAACGGTAGATACTACAGAAACAACCATTTCTTCTTCGTCATCCGGGATATAAATGGTGACTTTATCGTAAAGGCGTACGCCATCGGCAGCGCCATTCTTGGGAGTACGATCAATGATTTTCGCCGTGCGGATCATATTATTCAAATATCGCATACGGCTGTCAATAGAACGCTGCTCTTCTTTAGCCGCCTTATATTCGTAATTCTCGCTGAGATCGCCAAATGCTCTGGTTCTCTGAACTTCTGCAATGGCCGCAGGACGCTTAAACGTTTCTAAATCATAAAGCTCCGCTTTCATAAGTTCAATGTCTTTTTCCGTCAAAAACTCGTGCATAATTCCTCCTAAGTGTTATTACATTTTTTATATTATACTCCGAATCTTATCTTTTCGCAAGTAAAATTTTCCAAATTAATGGCACTTGAAATTTCGCTGAAATAATGATATAATAAAAAATCATGTAAAAGGGGGAAGCAGGTATCCTATGCTATATCGTGTTGCAGATATGATATTACAATTCCATGGCAATCCTCCTTTAGAGGAAAGTCCACTCTGGGCTCCATTCCGAATCCATGGACAGCATTCACCGGACTACCACGTTTATCGGCAATATGTTTCTACCCTTCCTCAAAGCGGTCCGGGGCACTATTTTTTTGATGGGGTAAAAAACCGAAACTACGCCTACACTTTAGAAGACGGTTCTGCACTAACAGTCTATGTTTTAGAGGATACGCTCCCATGGGGCAAGCAGATCCACCATCTTTACACAGAGTTGGCCCTCCCCCATGTGCTATTGCACAAGGAGCGAATGATCCTTCACGCATCTTACATCCAATACGGGGGGAAAGGCATTATCTTTACTGCCCCCTCCGGCACCGGAAAGTCTACACAAGCCGATCTATGGCACCTCCACCGTGGAGCGGAAATCTTAAACGGAGATCGTGCCGTAATCGGACTTCGCGGAAATACGCCCTACGTTTTCGGCTTTCCTATGAGTGGATCTTCCCCTTATTGCAAAAATTGCTCTCTACCTTTGTGTTGTGTCGTTTCTTTACTGCAGGGTCCTGAAAATCAAATCCGCAGATTGAACGGCAGAGAGGCACTCAAAGTCATCCTGAACGGAACCTATGCCGATCCTAAGCACCGTAGTGACATTGCGCGAAACATGGACGTTGCTGTGAATTTATTGCACCACATACCTGTTTTTGAACTAACCTGTCGCCCCGATGTTGGGGCTGTAGAGGCGTTGGAAAAAGCCATCATTCAATCTTCCGCCTCCATTACATAATCTCGGAGAATATAACTATGAATATGATTGATGCCCTCTTAAGCCGTGCCGCTCAACGAAATCTCCCGGCCACCGGCACTCTGGAGCTAACCGCACGTTGTAATCTCTCTTGTAAAATGTGCTATATCCACAACATAACCTGCGATAAGCACCTTGTCAAAGAAGAGCTAACTACAAATCAGTGGATCGATATTATGGATCAGCTGAAAGCATCCGGAACCATTCCCCTTCTTTTAACCGGTGGTGAACCTCTCTTACGTCCGGATTTTCCCCTTCTATATGAAGAAGCCGTAAAGCGTGGCTTCCTTCTTTCCATCAATACCAACGGCACCCTTTTGACAGAAGAGCATTTCCGGCTTTTTGCAAAGCATAAACCATTGCGAATGAACATCTCTGTCTATGGCATGAGCCCCGAAACCTATGCAAATCTCTGTGGCAACGGAGCCGCCTACGAAAAGGTCATTTCCAACATCCGTCGTCTGAGAGAATTGGGAATCGCTGTAAAGATCAATTTCTCATGTACCCCCTATAATCATCAAGATATTTCCAAAGTCCGGGAGTTCGCCAACGAAATCGGCTCCATCATCCATTTCGTCAGCTATATGTTCCCTCCAACTCGTACATCTAAGCCCTGTCAAGAAGAAGTCAGGCGTTTTACCCCGGAGGAAGCTGCAGAAGCCGCCATCCACTGGATTCGACTCTCCACTTCCCCGGAAGCCTTTGCTGCCGAATGTCGCAAACACGCCAGTATGCCTCCCCAAGGACTTGATGAATGCGAATATACCAGAAATACCGGCTCTCGGTGCAGAGCAGGACGATGCTCCTATTGGATCACATATAAGGGAGACCTTCTCCCCTGCGGCATGATTCCCTCGATCCATGCGTCTGTACCTGAATTAGGCTTTATGAAAGCATGGGAGGAAATCGGAACAGCTTTCCGTGCACTCACCATGCCAAAAGGGTGCCTAAACTGCCCTGATTACGAACGTTGTGAAGTATGCCCAGCAGTCGTATGGGCAGAGAACGAAGACTTTTCCTCTGTCCCTACTTATATTTGTCAAAAAAACAACCACTATCATAGCCGCTTGGCCGCCCTTGGGGCAGAAGGGAGTTCGGAATGACCATCAATCCCGATTTTATTCTCCGCGAATTCGCCGGAGAGTGGATCTTAGTCAGTATCTGCGAAAACGAAGACTACAAACGAATCCTATACCTTAACGAGATTGGGAAAGATATCTATTCACACCTGCAAAAAGGTTTGACTGAAGATGCTCTCGTTTCCGCGCTGCAAGATGAATACGAAGCAGACGCAAACGTTCTTAAACAAGATGTAGAAGAATTTTTACAAATCCTTCGTTCCTACAATATTCTTATAGATTAAGCTGATCAAACCCTGAGCGAGCATTTACTCACTCAGGGTTTGATTTATTCTTTATTCGCTCATCCCCCAAAATAGGTCTTTGCACTATCAGCGTAGGCAAAGAGTGCTTTGCACAGGTCGCCTAAGGCTCCGGACTTGCCGTTACCATAGGTGTCGGCGGCATAGTGTACGGTGCCGGACACTACGGTTTCACCGGACAGGATCTGTACCGTCAGCACAGAACGAAGTTCCGCCGCAAAAAGGGAATCTAAGGTGAAGGCATAGTAGCCACGGCTGGGATTATAGGCTTCTATTTCGGAAATGCTCAGTTCCTTGTCCTTGCCGTTCATGTCCTGATAGGTG
>JAZSAO010000238.1:0-17260 GCA_045601945.1 Faecousia sp.
CTTATTGTAAGTGCCTCGGGCGATGACACAGCATCGCCCCTACAAGACCTTTACGAACTTGAAAATAGTTCGATAAACGAAAATTGTCATCCCTATTCGTCCCGAAGGGACACAAAAAATCGACCAGAAAAAATATTACGACAAGAGCGTAGCGCCGGGAGAGGAGTCCGGAGGAGAGGGCGGTTATTTCCGAGGAGAAAAGCCGCGAAACCACCATGGTGCCGATAGGAAATCTGTTCAGCGCCTCTCCTCCGGTTGCTTCTTTGGGTACTTTCTTGTCAACACAAGAAAGTGCCGCCCCCCAGGGAGCAAAGTATGAGCGAGTGCAAGACCGCTTCCTTTTTCCTATTCTCGATCGTGGATACCATGCCGTAACCCCACTTCTCTGCCTACTACGAAATCGGTACACAGGACAGGGGACGGTTCGTTACTTATGGTATCGGGTGCCGGCGGCGATGGTTTCGGCTCGGTAGAGTTGTTCCAGAGCCATGACCCGCATGAGATGATGGGGGAAGGTCATAGGGCCGAAGGACAGGCGGAAGTCTGCCATAGCCTTGATCCGTGGATCCATGCCGAAGGATGAGCCGATGAGGAAACAGGCGGCACTTTTGCCACTGAGTTTTACCTGCCCAATCTTTTCGGACAATGCCTCGGAGGACAGTTCCTTCCCTTCCGGGGTCAGGACGCAGAACCATGCGCCCTTGGGGATCTGACCTTCGATCAGGTCTGCCTCTTTGGCAAGACCGGATCGGATCTCTGTGGGATTAGGATCTTCGGGCAGACGGGTTTCCGGCAGTTCGATGAGCTTAAATTTGCAATAGGCACCCAATCGCTTGGCGTATTCGTCGGCGGCGGCAAGGTAGAATTTCTCCTTGCACTTGCCTACGGTGATCAGTGTAACAGAAAACATGCTACAGCCCTCAGCGGAGGAAGCCTTCTAAGATCTTTGCTTCTGCTTCTTCCGGAGTCATGCCTAAGGTCATCAGCTTCAGGATCTGTTCCCCTGCAATGCGGCCGATAGCGGCTTCGTGGATAAGGCTGGCATCCACATGATTACAGGTGATCTCGGGAATGGCTCGCACCTTGGCATTGCCCATAATAATGGCATCGCACTGAACATGGCCGAAGCACTTGATATTGCCCTCTACTCTGGGGTAGAACACCTGGGTAGAGTTGTCCTGCGCTACGGAACGGGAAATGACCTGCGCCTTGCTATCCTCGCCATTAAGGAAAATATCCATTTCCGAATCGGCGTGCTGGTCGTTGTGGGTCAAGAGGTTTTCACGGACGATGATCTCACTGCCTGCGCCTTCGCATACTACCTTGGTATAGCGCTTGGTGTCGTCAACGCCACGAATCTGGGTGGTCTCCAAGGTAACGGAAGCTCCTTCATCCAGATACAGCACCGTCTGGGGGTTCAGGATCCGTTTGCCGGTTCCCTCTCCGTCACCGTAGTGCTTTTCCACATACTTTACCTTGGCAAATTTGCCAACGTGGAAGGTATGGAGGCCGTTATGCTCGGAATCACAATCACCGCAGTTGTGGATGCCACAGCCTGCAACGATGGTTACATCGGCGTTATCTCCGATATAGAAATCGTTATACACCAGATCTTTCCGTCCGGACTCCGTCACTACTACGGGAATGTGGACTCTCTCGTTCTTGGTGTTGGGAGCGATGCGGATATCAATGCCGTCTTTGTCGGTTTTGGACTCAATGACGATATTTTCCGTGTTTCTGCGGAAGGCCTTCTGTCCGTCGGAGCGGATGTTAATAGCGCCTTCTCCGGTGCCCTTGAGATCGGCAACCATTTCTAAAATGTGTTTCTGGATGTCATTTAGCATTTGTTGTTCACCTCCAGCATATTGCAGCTTGATACGGTGTCTGCAAGGATCTTGGGATAGATCTCCTCAACGGTGCCACGCTCGCTGAGAGAGCCGCCTGCAATAAGGATGATCTCATCTGCCAGACGAATGATCCGTTCCTGATGGGAGATGATCAGAATGGTAGCTTCCTTCTTGTCGTGGATCTCCTTAAAGGTCTCGGTAAGACGGGCGAAGGACCACAGGTCGATACCTGCTTCCGGCTCGTCGAAGATCATGAGATCGGACTTCCGTGCCAAAATGGTAGCGATCTCGATTCGCTTGACCTCACCGCCGGACAGGGAGTTGTCCACATCACGGTCGATGTAATCACGAGCGCAGAGACCTACTTTAGTCAGATAGGAACAAGCCTCGTCGTGGCTGATCTTCTTTCCTGCGGCTACGGTCAAAAGATCCCGAACCTTCATACCCTTAAAACGGGGAGGCTGCTGGAAGCCGTAGGAAATGCCCATACGGGCCCGATCCGTTACAGACAGGTTTGTAATGTCTGCACCGTTCCACAGGATCTGACCCCCTGTGGGCTGGTAAATGCCCATAACAGCACGGGCTAAACTGGTCTTACCGCCACCGTTGGGGCCGGTAATGACAATAAACTTTTTGTCTTCAATATTCAGGGAAACGTTTTTCAGGATGTCAACGGGGCCATCCTCTCCCTGTACACGATAGGATAAATTCTTTATTTCAAGCATAGGTTTTCCTTCCTTGCGGATAAAATTTGGGGGTGAAGGGAGATATTACATCCTTTCGGAAAAAGTATACCATATTTTTTCCTATTTTTCAATCCATATACTGATTTTACCGGGTTTTCTTTTGATTGAGAGCTTTGTACACTTGGTTTTGGGGAGCGAAGGCGATCCTTGGAGCGCAAGAGGCGGTTTCTCTCCGGATTTTACCAAAAACACATGGGCGGTGGGGGATGAATGTCTTGAATTTTTCCGAAAAGATTGTATAATAAATGTAAGAAATTTACAGAGAGGGATGATCGTATATGAGATTTCTTTCCGCCCTTTTACTTTTTTCCCTTTTGGTCGGACTGTTTGGTGGCTGTATCACGGCAGCACCTATGACGGATGTCTCTGCGACAGATGCATCCGTGGCAGGTGAGCAGGTGTCCTTAGAGGAGAATGGCTGGAACATACCAACTCTCGCTGACACGACCCTTCGCGCCGGGCGCAGTACTGTTAAAAAGACAGCAAACGTCTGGGCACCCTATTTGTCGGTAAAAGAAAGTCCCAAGGGTTTGGAATTCCGGTTTACGAAGGCTGTAGGAACGGTTTTCGAAGGCCTGTCCCGAAAGCTTGACTTAAACGGATTGTGCCTAAAATTCAGTTCTTATGAAAATGCTGCGCCTAATTCCAACGGGAAATTTGCAATTTCCTTCGGTGACGGGGAATATGACCGTTTTGATTTCGGTCTGATTTTCAACACCAAAAGCGGCACGGTCTATGTAGGACAAAATGCCGGCTCTTCTCTGGCAGAAACCGGAACGCCTCTCATACAGGATAGTGCCTTGACTACCGCAGGCTTAGAGAGACAGCTTTGGACGGTCGGCATTCAAAAAGAATTGGGCGGAAATTATTTGCTGACGGTCAATGTGGGAAGCAAGACTCTGCAGACGGTCATTGCCCAAGGCTTGATCGAAAACGGGGACTTTGACCCCTCTAACTGCTGTATGGCAATTATGGCTGTGGAAAATCTGCCCAGCTTTTCCCTTACCTTAGAGGGTTGGAAGCAGACTCCCGCTGCCCGGATCCTGACAGAAGGAGACACACTTCTGCGCGGAACCGGAAATTATGCCGATACCCTCAACAGTTGGGCAAAGTGGCTGACGGTTACAGAAGGCGCAAAGGGTGGTTTACATTATGATTTTTCCGCCGCGGCTCATTCCGTAACAGAAGGTCTGGTCACACCCCTTTCCTTAGCCGGCGTTCGCTTTCATTTTGCGGGTCTCCATACAACAGATGTTACTAAACTCGGAAGACTTAGCCTTACCTTTGGCACAGGCATGATGTCTCGAAGCTCTTTTGGTCTGATCTTTGAGTTCGGCAGTGGCAAGATCTACGCTTCCAATGCAGAGGTCAGTAACGGCACTGTCAGCTCGGGTCGGGTCGTTCCCGTTGGGGAACCTCTGTTTTCCTCTTCTGTTTTTCAATATGAAAATATGAAGGAGAAAGATTGGACAGTCGACATTTCCCGCAGATCGGACGGAGATTATGAGGTTGCATTGGAGATTGACGGCCAGCGGCACTGTAGGGCGGTAGCATCTTCTGTTGTCGAAAATGACGGTGCATTCCGTCCGGAGCATTGCTATGCCTATCTCATGTCTGCAAAGGCCGATACCACCCTGAGCATTGATCTCCTTGGGATGACACGGAAGGCGGTTCCCCATTGCATTGACAACAGCACTTTGGTGGACAATTATGTTCCGACTACCCAGGCACCCGTGGATGCCAACGGCACCCCTACTTGGCTCAGCTCCGCTGTGATCATGGAGGTCAACATTCCCCGTGCTACAAAGGAAGGCACTCTCGATGCCGCAGTAGCTGTCTTGGATCACGTGCAAGAAATGGGCGTAAACTGTATTTGGGTCACGTCCATTGGGGAACCCGGCACCAAAAATGACGGCACAGCAGGCAATCACTACGTCAACTTGGGCTTACAATCCATTGACCCTGCCATTACAGGCACGGAGGATTACGCACAGGGCTGGGAAGCCTTCGCCAAGTTTGTGGCAGAGGCACATAAACGGAATATCTATGTCATTTTCAACGCTGTTACATGGGGAACCACCGCAGATTCTCCCATTTATAAAGCCCATCCGGATTGGTACACCGGCAAGGATATCTGGGGTGGCAAGGCTTGGGACTGGTCAAACAAGTCTCTGATTTCATGGTATACAGACACCCTTCTGGATATCGTCACGAAAACGGGAATTGACGGGATCCTCTATGATTGCGAGCCGGAATATGCGGGAGAGGCTGTCTGCGCAAGCTTCCGCAAGGCGATCCAAAACAGTGGCAGAAATTTGGTCTATATCGGAGAAAGTGCCAACGGTCGCAGTGGGGCTTACGATTTAGAGCAGTACGGTGTCATGAACTACCGGGGCTATGACAAAACCTCCACTGCCATTGGTGAGCACCAGAAGGACGATAAAGAATTCTTCATTGACGAGGGCTTCAATATTGTCGATGCAGTGAAAAACGGTACGATCAGCGGTACGATCGAGGATCAAAAGAAGGGTACGGGTGGTACCCACAAATATTACACCTACGCCTTCAGCAATCACGACAGCTATTATTATTCCTTCAACAACAATATTTTGGATATTGCCTATCAGGGTCTCTTCTCCTCCTACATTCCCCTTTGGTATTTTGGGGATGAATTTAACTCTACGCCTTCGGGGATCCGCCTGTATTTTGATGCAACCAAGTGGAGTAACTTAGCCTCTGTAGAAAATGCCTCTTTCTACGAAGAAGTCAAACAGATGTTACGCATTCGCCGTGAATATGGCTATGTATTTGATCAGGCCGCCGAAAATCATCGGAATGCAAATATCTGTAAGGTCGATACCACCGGAGCCCTTGATTTGCAGGCCTATGGGCGCTATGCTGACAATACGGGCATCCTGATCGTGGGAAATCACAACACCGAAGGAAAGACGGTTACAACCACCGTCACCATTCCCTTTGAGGTAATGGGATTAAGCAAATTTGACAGCTTTGTGCTTACGGATCTTTTGAGCGGCGAGGTCCTGTGCCGAGGCAGCAAGCAGGAGCTGGCCCAATTTACTGTCACCCTTCCTTATGACAGGCTGGGAGTATATGCTCTCGTCGGCGCAGGTACTGCAAAGGAAGGTCTGACCGTTGCGAAGGCAGAGCATGCCTTGTACCGCAACGGCACTTCCCATGAGATCAACACCGCAACCAATCATTGGAGCAAGTATCTACAGGTGGAGGAAGCACCCTCCGGAAACGGCCTGCGTTTTTCCTTCACCCGGGCGGTTACCACCGTAGGCGAGGGTATCAAGGTCCCCCTCTCTTTGGAGAATGTAACCCTGCATTTTTCCAATCTGACGGGCTATGTGAATAACGGAACAGCTTCCGATCCTTCTAAGATCGCCCTTTCCTTTGGCCCCGGTGGCTATGAGCGGAACCGATTCGGTCTGATCTTCGATTTTGTAAACGGAAAGGTCTACAAGGCTAAGCAAGCAGAAGGAACTGCAGACCGCCTGACCCCGGACAGCGCAGCAATTTTCAAAAGCGAACTTCTGACAGCTTCTTCCTTAGAGGGGAAGGACTGGTCCGTGCAACTTGTCAAAAAGGCAGACGGAGACTACCTTCTGAGCATCTATGTAGACGGACAGCGGTTACAAACCATCATTGACAAAGAGGAAATGGTCTTCTCCGAGGGTTTCGATCCCACAAACTGCTATGCCTACCTGACCGCCGCAGGAGCAACTCCAAGTCTCAGCCTCGATTTTGTGGGATGGGAAAGTATCCCCAAGGGAACACAATCCTTTACTTTGGAAGATATTCCTAAGGAAAGAGGCACCCTGTCTGTTCGTGAACATATTAGGGGACAAGGTATGGATCTCGCCTTCCAAGGAGCGTCTCCTCTCACAGGGGTAAAGCTGTCCCGAAACTTGGATTTAGACGGTCTCACCCTGTATTTTGATGATCTGAGCAACTACCGCAAGTTCGCTCCCCTAAGTGGCAGTACAAAATTTGCTCTGACCTTTGCTTCTGAAAATGCAGAGGATACGGCCTTTGGTCTCGTCTTCGATCTGAGGCAAGGAAAGGTCAATCTCTGTCTCAACGGGTATCTGGACAAGGAACTGTTCAGCAATGTGGGCTTGCGATACGCCGCCTTCCGAGATGTGCAATGGTCTGTTTCCTTCCGCAGAGGCCTTACGGGCTGGGAAATAACCATCAGCCTCCCCACCGGCACTTATACCACCGTACTTTCCTATGATACTCTGTCTCAGGCAGTGAGTCTGGAAACCAACAACTGCAAGCTTTCGGTCATGGCTTGGGACGGTCCCTTGGAACTGAGCCTACGGCTGGTTGGCTACCAAGCACAGACATGGGATGTGGACGGAGACGGTGAACTGGAGATCCTTGTCATCGGCAACAGCTATACCACCGATGCCTTATGGCACGCATGGGATTGCGCACGGGATCTGGGAGTGGAAAAGGTTGCTCTTGCCAATCTGTATATCGGTCACTGCACCCTGCAGAAGCACGCAACCAATGCGGCAAATGACTCCCCTGCATATCTGTATTACTTTAACGACAGCGGAACATGGAAAATGACAGGCAGCTATAAAATCAGCACCGCACTGACAGACAGAAGCTGGGACTATGTTGTATTGCAGGAAAACCACGCTGTCAGCGGAGTGGAAAGCAGTTATAATGAGAATCTGACTTATTTGATCAACTATGTAAAGACCAAGCTGACAGCAGACACGAACCCGAACCGCAACCCTTCTACCAAGCTGGCATGGCACATGACATGGGCCTATCAGCAGGATTGCACAGAGCCCGGCTTCTCCTTATACTACAGTAATGATCAAATGACCATGTACAACATGATCCTTTCCACAACCCGGAACAAGATCTGCACCAATAATGTTTTTGATGTGATCATTCCCTCGGGTACGGCGGTTCAAAATGCAAGAACCTCTCTCTTAGGGGATACCCTGACCCGAGACGGATATCATATGAGTACCTATGTGGGAAGATATCTGACAAGCCTAATGTTCCTGAAATCCATCGCAAGGCTCACCATCGATCACATCAGCTATGCACCGGAGAATGTAACCACCGAAGAAAAACTCATCTTAGTGGAAGCTGTCAAAAATGCATACGACATACCCTTTGCCGTGACGACCTCCCATCTGACAGGAGAGGTTCCCACCTCGGGATATACGCAGTTGGATCTTGATATCACAAAGTGTGCATATTGGAACCCCACAGACAGAGCTTCCTATTATCGCCCCATCACGAATTTAAGCAACAGCAAAAACTTTTGTGCAACCGCCAGATTTACAAGAGAAGAGCTCCCTGTAGGCTCTGTCATTGTCCTTGCAGAGGGATGGAAGTACCGTCCTGACGGGTGGCATACAGATCATCCCCAGAGCGGAGACAGGAATGCTGTAACCAAGGCAACCTATGTGATCGTGACCCCGGAATGGTGGGGAGGCGATACGATTCGAGGCTTTAACATCAGCAAGGCTGACGGAAGTTCCATGGAGAATGTCACCCTTGCAGAAGTCGATGCAGCCTTCCGTATCTATGTCCCGACCCAGCCGGGCATTCACACATATCTTAGCGAAACGAAGGCGCCAACCTGCAATGAAAATGGGCAAAATACCTTTAGCTGTCCCGATTGCGGAGACAGCTATACAAGGGAAGTGGCATCCTACGGACATGAGGAGGTTTTCGACAAGGCAGTTGCCCCAACCTGCGCCCACAGCGGTCTGACCGAAGGCTCCCATTGTTGCTTCTGCGGTATGATCTTGGTGCCACAGCAAGTCATTCCCGCAACAGGCCATAGCTACGTTTATGCCGGGATCGATAGTCTGACCCACGCAGTCACTTGCAAAAATTGCGAGTATTCAGCCCAAGCTTCTCACAGCTACGAAGAAGGCTTCTGCATCTGCGGAGCAGAAGAGGTAAAAGAGCCTGTTTTGGAAACCGGTTGGAAGATGGGCCATACCCTGAATCTGGCAAGTGATATTTCCGTTACCATGGCAATCAGCAAAGCCTCTCTCAGCGGTTTTGACATGGATACGGTTTACGTCCTTTCCGAACTGGATGTTTACGAGGGCAATGTGAAAACAGGTGTAAAGACCATTGAGATCCGACCGGAAGATAAGGGCAGTTACTATTACTTCACCCTGAACGGTCTCACTGCGGTCAACATGAACGACGGGATCCGCTCCGTACTCTACGGCACCAAGGATGGACAAGTCTATTACTCCCCCGTTGACGAGTACAGCATTGCCACCTATGCTTACGCACAGATGAACAAGTCTGCCGCAACCCAGAAGCTGAAGATCCTCTGCGCAGACCTCCTCCGCTACGGTTCAAAAGCACAGATCTACAAGGGCTACCGCACAGATGCCCTTGCAGATGCCAACCTGACGGAAGAGCAGAAAGCATATCTTAGCGATATAGAAACTGTCCCCTTTGGCAATACCAATGTAACCGAAAACACTCCTGCCACCAACGCAGTACAGTGGCTGGGGAAATCGCTGGATTTAGCATCGAAAGTCAGCATCAAGTTTATCTTCTCCCTTGGTTCCTACTCCGGAAACACCGAGGATCTGCGGATGAAAGTCACCTATCAGGATATTAACGGTAAGGACAAAGAACTGACCCTCTCCGATATAGAGATCTATAATCCCAGCCGTGGCTACTATGCCTTCACCTTAGATTCTCTCCTCTCAGCAGAACTTCGTTCCGTGCTGACAGTACAGATCCTGTCCGGCGAGACCGTAGTATCCGGCACCGTACAATATGCCGCCGATACCTACGGCAACGGCAAAAGCGGAGCCTTAGGAGACCTGTGCAAAGCCCTCTTCGCCTACTCCGACAGCGCAAAAGACTATTTTCAATCAGCCCTAACCGTCAATTAACCTCTATATGGGTTGTACCCCTTATCCGACATCATTTTCGGATAAGGGGTATGCTCTTTCTACAGGAGATTCTTATTGACAGGTCATCGCTCTCGTGGTATATTTATGAAAGAAGAAGATTTGGATGATAAATTCATTCATTTTTCTATAATACTGTTTCTTGGCGGCAAAGCCGCCATGCCCCTTATTAGCGGCATAATAAAACGGTCAATCCGTTTTATTAGAAATAAGTATAAATTTGCCTGTTTCACAGGTGTAGGAGGAGATTTTTATGCATTCACCAAAAGGCCGTTTCCTTAGGGGAACCATCTTACGGATCCTTAGCCTTGCTATGGCTGTGATCCTACTCCTTGGTTGCAGCCTCGGAGCCTTTGCAGCGACCCCTTCATCCAGTAGCAACGTAAGCGCCACCTTGGCCTATACCCTGAGAGGTCTGCCCTTGGGCAGAGCCATTCAGAATTTCTATGTAGGCGCTACCTACATCTACATTACCCAGCGGGTAGATGCCACTACTTATGTTTCCCGTCTGAAAATCAACGGCACAGAGGCAACCTATATGGACCGGATGACTATGAATAACTGCGGTCACGGTCAGTCTCTGGACTTCTACACCCACGGCGGTAAGGAATACCTTCTGATGGGCTGTAAGTCCGACACCCCGGAAGACAGCACCTACAACTGGTCTCTGCAGATGGCTCGTTTCCAATATGAGGCAGGCAAGACCTATGACTACACCGAGCTTAACCGCCTGTCCTATATGAACTACGCCAACAAGAGTGCCTCCCGTCTGGGCACTACTTACCGTGTAGCAGGTGCCGTGAACGGCAACTACACCATTTTCCGCATACAGACAAAGGAAGGCACGGTTACCTACTCTGCCTATAATACCACTAAGCTGAACAATCTGTTGGATAAGAGCGAATCTGTTCGCATGGACTCTGCTGATGCCAAGGCCGCCTGCTCCTTCTCCTTCACTCAGAGCGGTAGTAGCATTATCCGCCCCAACGGCTCCTTCCAAGGCATTGATATGTCCTCTACCAAGAGTATTTATCTCTCCGGCGGTGCTGACGGTGATGTTCCCCAAATCGCCCGTACCAATTCCTCCGGCAGTTATCTGAAGCTGGTCAATGTTACCAACGTTGGTAATCTGGAGATCGAAGGTGTCCAGTGCAAGCGCGGAAACGTGTACTTTGTCATCGTTCCCAGCACTGTCGCCGCCGACAAGAAGGAAAAGCACAAGATCTACTACATCCCCGAGACCAAATTCGGTATTACCCACACCATCGAAAACATTGCCGGCACTGCCCCCACCTGCACCACTGCAGGTAAATCTGCCGGTGCTAAGTGTACCACCTGTTCCCAGCCCTTGGACGTGCAGGAAATCCTGCCCGCACTTGGTCACACCTCTGTAAACGTAGCCGCCATCCCCGTATCCTGTACCACAAACGGCATGACTGCCGGTACCAAGTGTTCCGTTTGTAATGCCATCCTCAGTGGCTGTACCACCATCGCCGCCACCGGTCATACTGTAGTAGAAATCCCCGGCGTAACCGGAAGCTGCACCACAGACGGTGTAACTGCAGGGTCTAAGTGTTCTACCTGCGGCGAGATCCTCTCCGGCGGACAAGTTGCTCCCGCTCCCGGCCATACCACCGTAGAAGTTCCCGGTGTAGATCCCACCTGCACCGCTGACGGCATCAGTGCCGGCAGCAAATGTAGCATCTGCGGAGAGATTTTCTCCGGTTGCGAGCCTATCCCTGCCACCGGTCATGTATCCGAAATCGTTCCCGGCACCCCTGCCGGCTGTCTGACCTCCGGTCTGTCCGATGGAGAAAAGTGTGCTATGTGTGGTCTGGTTCTGAAAGCACAGGAGGTTCTGCCCCGTTTAGGTCATGATTACACCTACGAAAATCTGGGAGACTCCCATACATATACCTGCACCCGTTGCAATAAGAGCGGCTCCGCTTACCACACCTACGAAAACGGCACCTGTGTCTGCGGTAATGCAGAGATCCAGGAGCCTATTATCGATGAAGATATCCTCATCGGGCACAGCCTGAATCTGGCAAGTGATATCTCCGTAAACTATGCTGTTCAGGCATCTCAGGTTAAGGATTATGTAAACCTCAAATTGGTCGTCGAGAGACCCATCTATACCGGCAATGAGCAGACCGGAACCATTACCGAAACCATTGAAGCCGTTCCCAACGGTAGCTATTACTACTTCACTCTCAATGGTCTTACCGCCGTTCATATGGGTGATGTATTTTCCGCTCAACTCCATATGGAAAAGGACGGACAACCTTATGTTTCCAAGGTCGATACCTACAGCATTGCTACCTATGCTTATGCACAGCTGAATAAGGCAAGCGCCAAGGATAGTCTGAAGGCTCTGTGTGCAGATCTTCTCCGCTACGGAAAGGATGCCCAGATCTTTAAGTCCTATCGTACCGATTCTCTCGTAGATGCTAATATGACCGATACCCATAAGACCTACCTCAGTGATACAGAGGCTGTGGTTTTCCATAAGAATAACGAAACCCTTAACGATTTGGAAAATCCCGTTCTGAACTGGCTGGGCAAGTCCTTGAATCTGGAGTCTAAGATCGCAGTGAAGTACATCTTTGATCTGGGATCCTATGGTGGAAACTTAGACGCTCTGTCCATGAAGGTGCGTTATGTAAACTACAAGGGAGACGCCGTGGAAACAGTCGTCACCGAGGTAGAGTCTTATGATGCTTCGAAAAACCGCTATGCCTTCAGCTTTGACGGACTCCTTGCCGCAGAATTGCGTACAGTTGTAGAGGTTGCCATCTACGCAGGAGAGACCCAGCTGTCTCGCACCGTGCGCTACAGTCCCGACACCTATGGCAATGGCAAAGACGGCCAGCTTCTGACTCTGTGTAAGGCACTGTTCGCTTACTCCGATACTGCAAAGGCTTACTTTGCAGGATAAGCCAATTTAACCCGACACCCCTCTTTGGAGACAAGTGCTTCAAAGAGGGGTGTTGTGTGCAATCAGGCAAAAATTTCATGAATCGCCAATCATTTTGGATTTTATTCCCTGATTTTATTGACGGATCTCCACAAAAATGATAAACTATTTTTATCTACTAATATTACGGAGGCATATCACTTATGACAAAACGACTGATTTCTCTGTGTCTGGCTTTCCTAATGCTTGTGAGCATTCTGCCCACAGCTCTTGCGACAGAAAAGGGTGAGACCAGAGCCACCAACAATTTCGTCGGCTATCCTTCTGTTTTCGTTACAGAGGATAATTACCGCATTTCCTTCCTGACAAATACCAACGGTATGGCATGGGTAGAAATCGGTGGTGTAGCCTACGAAGACACCACCTGCGGTATCATGGACTGGGAAACCAAGTTCCATGGTATTACCGTTCCACAGAGCGTACTGAATGCCGCACAAAGCTACACCATCTGCTTCCAGCCCTTAGCATCCCGTCCTGCCAACAACCCCGCCCCCGGAGCAAAGCAGACCAAAACCTATAGCTTTGATCCCGTTCTCTCGGGAGAAGACCCTGTTCTCCTCTGCGTTTCCGACCAGCATAACAACAACTCCGGTGCGGTTGCCGTTGCCAAGTACGGCACCTTCGATGCCCTTGTTTTCGGTGGGGACTATACCGGACACATTAGCACCGAAGCCATTGCACAGGATTTCCTAAAATACAGCGGCAACATTGCCAAGGGTACCAAGCCCGTCATCTATCCCCGTGGTAACCATGAGATCCGTGGACAGTATACCCACTGGATCGATGAGGTCATGCCCACCAGCGAAACCGGCAAGAGCTATTACGAATTTGTCATGGGCGACATCTACGGTATCGTTTTGGACTGCGGCGGCAGTTATACGGATAACTATACAGACATTGCCGATACCATCGATTTTGAGCCTTATCGTGTGGAGCAGACCCGTTGGTTGGAGAAGGTCTATACCAAGGGCACATGGAAACAGTACGACAAGCGTGTGATCTTCTCCCATGTTCCCTTTATCACTCAAGCGAATTTTACAGATGTCTTTACAGAATGGACTAAGATCCTGAACAAGATGGATATGAGCCTGCTGGTTTCCGGACATACCCATAATTTCACTTTCTACGGCACCACCCATGGCAGTGTGAAGACTTCTCCCAATTTCCCCGCTTTCACCATGACCACTTATACAAAGGATCCCTATGTTTACACCGGCGGTTACCTCACATTAGGGGATCAGAGCTTCACCATCAAGCAGGTAGACTCTGCTTCCTTGGCTGTAAAATCTACCCACACCGTTACCAACAAGACCTACGGCATTGCCAGAGAGCCCGTTACGGAATTTGTTACTGCTAAGGCAGATCTCCTTGCTCCCGTAGTCTCTACAGGCACTGCAAGTGTGCCCTCGGTTTCCTCTCCTTTCAGCGCCCATCCCACGGTATTTATTGTAGAGGATAATTATGAAATTTCCTTCCTAACCACCGGCAACGGCATGGGTTGGGTAGAGATCGGCGGCAAAAAGTACAAAGACTCTACTATGGGTGTTATGGATTGGGAATCCCGTATCCATAAGGTCACCGTTCCCCAATCCGTTCTGAACCGCGCCAAGACCTATAAGATCTGCTTCCAATCCATGACGGAAAGAGCCGCCTATACCCCGGTTCACGGCTCTACCGTGTCCCGAACCTATCCCTTCACCCCGGCTCCCGCTGCTCCTACCTATCTGTTTATGTCAGAGCAGCTCAACGAAAACGCCAACGCTTTGAAGGTCGCTAAGTATAAAGCATGGGACGTATTCGTTTGCGGCGGTAAGTATATGAAAGCTGCCAATACCGAAAATAACCGCTACTATCTCTTGACCCTCTGTGGCGAAACCACCCAAGGCACCAAGCCTACCATTTTTACCAGAGGCAATCGGGAACTCCGTGGCTTCGGCGCACATAATGTTATCGATTCCATGGGCACAAGCTCCACGGGAGATGCTTACTTCTACTTCACCCAGCCCAATATCTTCGGCATCGTTCTGGATACGGGAGAATTCGGTGCAGATAGCCTTGCCCAGTTCGGCGGCACTGTCCGTTTCCAGAAATACCGGGAAAAGCAGACCCAATGGCTAAGACAGATCTATGCCGAAGGAAAATGGAAGGATTATCCCACCCGTGTGGTCATCTGCCACCTCCCCTTCACCGCTTACACCGACGGCACCATGAAGGCAGTCTTTAAGGAATGGACCAACATCCTCAATCAGATGGGTGTGACTCTCATGGTTGCAGGTCATGTGAACAACTATAGCTTCTACCCCGTAGGGGATAGCCGCAATGTTTCCGGGCCAAACTTCCCCATGCTCACCATGTCGGATCTGGATAACGGTAGCTATGCCTATAGTGGTACCTATGTTACCTTTAACGGAAAGAGTTTTACCTCCCAGAATGTGACAAACACCCTGGCAGTTCGGGAGACCAAAACTGTGGCAAATCCCCTGTATTCCGAACAAACCGACCTCATTTCCAACTACACCCCGACGAAGGATCAAAATGTCCTGTATTTCGGATTTGGCAACACCCTGGAAGATCAGCAACGCTACAGAGAAAACCCTGTTTACGGGGGAGCCAACTATGATGGTAACGGCACTGTAAGAACCACCAACTTCTACAAAGGTGGCGGTGTCAACTATGACGTTCCTCTCAGTGGCTCTTCCACCATGGATAACGCCGGTGGCTTCGTGCGGACTAAGATGACCGGCCCCTACGCTACCCAAGGAAGCTACACAGGCTGTGTTACTCGTCGATTCGTCTTTGGTGAAACCAACGACACCATCGCTTCTGTAGGCTCCCTGAAGTTCAAGCCTGCTAACGCCGAGGTATTCCAAGTACGCTTTAAGCTGGAAAATCTGAAGATCCGCACAGACATCGATACTGCAGAACCCGGTGCGCGGAACAGAATCGTTTCTCTCCAATATTTCCGCAATAGCAACACCTCCGCCACCAGAAACAGCAAAACCTACGGTGGCAGCTACGTCAACGGTGAGTATATGACCGTAACACTGGATCTGGATAACACCTTTAGATCATCGGACGTGATCACCAAGATCCTTGTAGAGTTCCACGGCTTTGTAAAGCAAAATGACAGCGCAGATTCTTATGTTACCTTAGACTATGTCTATATCGGGCCCAGAGCCACCATGCCCTCACGAGACGACGGCTTCCTTTTCTTAGACTTTACAGATTCTGCAGCCGCTCAGTACAGATATGCCGGAAACACCTACGGTGGCACCAACTTCGACTTGGCAAACAACTGGAGATACAACACAGGGCGCAGTACCGCACCTTCTATCTCCGGCGGAGCAATGTCCTATACAGTCCTATCTATGGGTGCCCCTTGGTTCGAAACCCAAAAGGACGGTCTCATGAGCGGTTTGACTATGAACTACAACCCCGCTAATGCCGAGGTGGCACAGCTTCGGGTCAAATACAACAGCATTGGCCCCCTGAACGGCTCTTCTGCAGGAAATCTGACCATAATGTTCGGAGGAGCTTCCGCAACCGAGCCTGTAACCTACAGCAAGTCCATGGCACTTTCCGCAGCGGATATTGCAGAAAACGACAAGTGGTTTACCTATGTGATTCCCTTGAATGGCGTATTCAACAACGTGTCTAAGGTCACAGGCATACGCCTTTCCTTTGACAATCTCAGCAGCATCGGCAATAACGGCTCCATTTCCATCGACTATATTTATGTAGGGCCAGAAGACAAAATGCCTATTCCCCATACCTATGAAGAAACCATAACAGCCCCGACTTGTACGGAAAGCGGCTCCGCGGTCTATACCTGCACCACCTGTGGCAAGATCTATACAGAAGTCCTCCCTGCCTCCGGACATAAGGAAGTCCCGACCCCTGCCCACGCCCCCACCTGTACCGTCCCCGGCTTGACAGAAGGCAAGCACTGTGAAAACTGTGGTCTTGTATTCCTTGCACAGGAAGAAGTCCCTGTCGCCGGTCATACAGCAGCCACGATCCCCGGCACTCCTGCAGGTTGCACCACCCCCGGTCTAACCGACGGAACCTATTGCTCTGTCTGTGAAATCGTCCTCACAGAGCAGTCAGAAATTCCTGCCGTCGGTCATACCGTCGTCACGATTCCCGGCACTCCCGGGAGTTGTACCAATTCGGGGCTGACAGAGAGTGCTTATTGCTCCGTCTGCAAACTTATCCTGACAGAACCGGCAGAAATTCCTGCAACAGGTCATAAGGCCGTCACCGATCCCGCCGTTGCTCCCACTTGTACCGAGAGCGGTTTGACCGAGGGTCAGCATTGCGAAACCTGCGGAGCGGTCTTGGTTCCGCAGGAAGAGATTCCTGCTACAGGACACAGCTATAGCGAAGTCGTAACTCCTCCTACCTGTACGGAAGACGGCTACATCACCTATACCTGTACCATTTGCGGCGACAGCTATCAGGAAACCGGCGCAACCGCTACCGGTCACACTTACACCTATGAGAAGGCTGACGAGCAGACCCATACCGTAGGCTGTGCAAACTGCGATTTTGTCGAAACCGCTCCCCATATCTACGAAAACGGTACCTGCATCTGTGGTGAGGTCGAAATCAAAGAACCTATTATGGATGAGACCATTTCCATTGGTCGCAGCTTGAATTTGGCAAGTGATATCTCTATCAACTTTGTAACACAGGCTGCTGCTTTGCAGAATTATGTAAACCAGAGAATGGTCGTAGAGATCC
>JAZSAO010000239.1:0-7465 GCA_045601945.1 Faecousia sp.
GCAATAGAGGTCATGCCGGGGATTTTGGTCAGGGCTTCAATGAGTTTCTTCTTTTTGGGAAGATCCATTCCGTTGCAAACCAGACAAACTAAGATCTGACCGGTTTTTTCTCCATATCTCACGAAAATATGACGGATCAGACCCGTATGGGTTGTCTCATCGTAAGAGGGCACATTGCATTCCTTCATCCAACGGAGAACGGCTTCTCTTGCAAGATCGGCACAATCCGGCTGGATCAGGCAGTGATCAACAGGGATCAAATCATGGGTTCCTTTTTTATAAAATCCTGCTTTCCCCTTTGCAACGGGGAATTGGACTTTGTTTCGATAACCTTCACAGCGTTTGGCACCTGTGATTTCCAATTCTTTCAGTGTCTGATCACCAATACGATTCAGAGCGTCTAATACTCGTTGTCTTTTGATCTCGCACTCTGCCTCATAGGTGATGTGCCAGAAATCACAGCCACCACATTGTTTCGCATAAGGACAAGCCCTGTTGACTCTTGCCGCAGAACGGGTTATAATAGTAACGATCTTACCGTATGCGGCATTTTTTCCAATATGCTCGATGCGAATATCATATTCTTCATCCGGTGCAGCATTTGGAACGAAGACGGCACATCCTTCCACACGGCAGACCCCAAGCCCCTCGCTCGTAAAACCGGATACTCTCGTACGGTAGATCTCATTTTTCTTCAGCATAATATTTCCTCTGTTTCACGTGAAACACTTACTTTCGTAAATATGTATAATTATTATACCATGAACAAGAGAAAAGAACAATCCCCAAAGGAGGATATATGATAAATTATCGTTCCTGTAATCTTTGTCCCAGACAATGCGGTGTAGATCGCACCAAGGGAGAAAAAGGTTTTTGTAAGATGCCGGATAAGCCGATTTTGGCAAAGGCCATGATCCATATGGGAGAAGAACCTCCCATTATCGGAAATAAGGGCACAGGAGCCGTGTTTTTCAGCGGTTGTACCCTTGGTTGCTCCTATTGTCAGAATATCGAAATTTCTAACTATGGGAAAGGAATAGAGTCCAAGGATCTTCGAAGAAGCTTTGAAGCCCTGATAGAGCAGGGGGCAGAAACCTTGGATCTGGTAACTCCAAGCCATTTCTTACCCCATGTTATTGAAGCCTTGTATCCCAAGCTACCTGTTCCTGTGGTATATAATTGTGGTGGATATGAATCTGTGGATACCATCAAGGCTTTGGAAGGGTTAGTAGATGTCTATTTGCCGGATCTGAAATACTCGGATAATACTCTCGGTTGGAAATTATCCCGATGTAAGGAGTATTTCCAAACCGCACAAAGGGCTATTTTGGAAATGTTTCGACAAACGGGAAAATACAGGATCGAAAATGGGATATTACAAAAGGGAGTCTTGATCCGTCATTTGGTATTGCCGGGATGTATAGATAATAGTCTCGGTGTCATAGATTGGATCGGAGATACCTTTAAAAAGGATGATATTTTGTTTTCTCTGATGAGTCAATATGTTCCTTCTACTTACTTGGATCCTCCTTTTGATCGTAGGATCACTGAGGATGAATATGCAGCAGTAGAAAGCTGGATGGAGTTTTGTGGCATTCAAAATGGTTATACTCAGGATTTTAGTTCTGCTACAACGGAATATTTACCGGAGTTTAATTTAGAAGGAATTTTTTGATCAGAATCATATAAAATTCAAAACAAATGTTTGCAATTTTGAAGAAAGTATGATATAATGAAAGAAAGGAGATGATAGTATGGCTCGTACAAGCAATAAGCGGCAAGAGATCCTTACTTTTGTAAAAACCTACTTTAAAGAAAACGGATATGCTCCCTCTGTTAGAGATATTCAATCCGGCGTAGGACTCAGTTCTACTGCTTCTGTTCATTATCACCTCAAGGCCTTGGCAGATACAGGAGAGTTGTCTATAGATCCTTCTAAAAATCGTGCCATTCGCAGACCGGATCAGGCAGGGATCCCTATTATCGGTGTTGTAACTGCCGGATATCCTATTTTGGCTGTAGAGAATATCGAAGGCTATCTCAATATTCAGAATGATGACGACACCTTTGCCCTTAGAGTTAAGGGAGATTCCATGATCGATGCGGGTATCTATGATGGAGATAAGGTGATCGTAAAACCTCAGGAGTTTGCAAATCATGGTGAGATTGTAGTTGCTTTACTGGAAGATGAAGCTACTGTAAAACGTTTGCACCTTCAGGCGGGAGAGGTATGGCTGAAACCGGAGAATCCCAATTATGATCCTATTAACGGTCGAAATGCTAAGATCCTCGGAGTCGTCAAGGCAATTTATCGAGAATTTTGATACATGCAGTCTAATTTAATAACTTACAACAGCTACAGTATCTCTGTAGCTGTTGTTTTAATGTTTCACGTGAAACACTGAAAAACATAGTTACAACTTTCGTCATGAAATACTTGCAAAACGAATCTGTCTGTGGTATGATGTATATATTCCGCCGAATCTTATAATCCAGAGATAAAGGAGGCGAAAGCAATGGGACGAGTGATTGCAGTTGTGAATCAAAAAGGTGGTGTTGGAAAAACCACCACTGCGGTCAATTTAACTGCTGCTCTCCATGCAGTTGGTAAAAAAGTTTTATTATGCGATTTTGACCCTCAGGCAAATGCCACCAGTGGTCTCGGCATTGATAAAAAGCAGGTAAAGCATAGTTCTTACGATATCATTATATCCGAAGCAAAGGCGAAGGACAGCATCATTAAAACAAAATTTGGTGATGTGATCCCTTCTACAGCTGCTTTGGCAGGAGCCGCAATCGAACTGATTGATGTTCCTAAAAGAGAATATTCCTTAAAACGAGCATTGGAGCCCATTAAGGATCAATACGATTACATATTTGTGGATTCACCCCCTTCCTTGGAATTACTGACGCTGAATGCTCTTTGCGCCGCAGACAGCATTCTGATTCCGGTACAATGTGAATATTACGCCTTGGAAGGACTGTCCGATCTTATGACGACGCTACGAGCCGTCAAACGGAAACTGAATCCGAAATTAGAAATTTTCGGTGTTCTTTTGACTATGTATGATGGAAGAACGAATTTCTCCAATCAGGTAGCAGAAGAAGTCAGAAGACATTTCCCCGGTAAGGTATATAATGCAGTAATTCCCAGAAACGTTCGCCTGGCAGAAGCTCCCAGCCATGGTCTGCCCGTCATTTCTTATGACCGAAGTTCAAAGGGATCCAGAGCCTATATATCCGTAGCGGAAGAAATTGTCAAGAAGAATCCATAGGAAGGAAACGAGTATGGCAGCAACAAAGCAAAGAGGCTTAGGTAGAGGCTTAGGTGCTCTAATTGATGATTTTGCCGTGACAGAGGAGCAGGGTTCCATTACAAAGCTTCCTCTTCAAAAGGTTGAACCCAATCCCAACCAGCCCCGTAAACAGTTTGATGAGGAGCAGTTACAGGCTCTTGCAGATTCCATTGCAGAGCATGGCCTGCTGCAACCTCTGGCTGTACGCGATATGGGTGGTTATTATCAGATCATTGCCGGCGAACGCCGTTGGAGAGCCTGTCGTCTGGCAGGTGTGACAGAAGTTCCCGTGGTGATCATCGAAGCCGATGAACGAAAGGTCATGGAACTTGCTATGGTTGAGAACCTGCAAAGACAGGATCTGAACCCCATGGAAGAAGCAGAAGGTTATTATACTCTGATCCATGAGTTCGGTTTATCTCAGGAACAGGCCGCAGAAAAGGTGGGCAAATCCCGTCCTGCAGTGGCAAATGCATTGAGACTCCTGAGCCTGACAGAGGAACTGAAGGAAATGGTAGTGGATGGCAGACTGAGTGCAGGACACGCAAGAGCGATTCTTTCTCTCTCCTCTCTGAAACTGCAAAAGGTCGCTGCGCAAAAGGTCATTGCCCTTCAGCTTTCTGTTCGCCAGACAGAATCTATGTGCAAAAAAATGGCAGCAGAGGAAAAAGCAGAAGAACTGAAACCTGCACCTCTCACTGTGGATTATGTAGGAGAATGTGAAAAACTCCTGACAAAACAGCTGGGACGAAAGGTAAAAATTGTCAATGGAAAACGAAAAGGTCATTTTGAGTTGGAATTTTACGGACAAGATGATCTCCAGCTTCTGTATGATACCCTATTAACAATTCAACCCAAAAAAAGTAAAAAATCTTAAATTCCTGATATGAGGTGACACATATGATAGATATTAAACGTATCAAAGACAATCCTGAAGCTGTCAAAGCCGGCTATCATGCAAGAAAAATCGATTGTGATGCACAGGTAGACCGCATTCTGGAATTGGACGGACAGAGAAGAGCGCTGATCCTGGAGACCGAGACCTCTAAGGCTGAACAGAACCGCGTTTCCAAGGAAATCCCCATGCGGAAAAAGGCCGGTGAGGATGTGGCTCCCATCTTTAAGCGTATGGGTGAATTGAAGGCCCAAATCGCAGAAAATGACAAAAAACTCACGGAAGTTGAGGCAGAATACCGTACTTTGATGCTGTCTCTTCCCAACCTTCCCGATCCCGACCTGACTGCAGGCGGAAAGGAAAATAATGAGCCTCTCCGTTATATCGGTGAGCCCCATGTATTCGACTTCGAACCCAAGCATCACGTTGATCTGTGCACCAATCTGGGTCTTATCGACTATGAGCGTGGCGCAAAGTTGGCAGGTTCCGGTTTCTGGATCTACCGTGGCTTAGGCGCTCGTCTGGAATGGGCTCTGCTGAACTATTTTATGGATTGCCATCTGGCAGACGGCTATGAAATGGTTATGCTCCCCCATATGCTGGAGTACCAGTGTGGCGAGACTGCAGGTCAGTTCCCCAAGTTTGCCGACGAAGTCTATAAGATCGAAAATCCCACGGATGAGCGTATGCATTTCATGCTCCCCACCGCAGAAACTGCTCTGGTTTCCCTCCACCGCAATGAGATCATGACAGAGGCAGAACTTCCCCATAAGCTTTTTGCTTACACTCCCTGCTTCCGTCGTGAGGCCGGTTCCCACAGAGCCGACGAGCGTGGCATGGTTCGCGGACACCAGTTCAACAAGATCGAGATGTTCCAGTTCACCACTCCCGAAAAGTCTGACGAAGCTTTCGAAGAAATGCTTCATAAGGCAGAGGCTTTGGTTAAGAATCTTGGCTTCCATTTCCGTACCGTGAAGCTGGCTGCAGGGGATTGCTCTGCATCTATGGCAAGAACCTTTGACATCGAAATTCAGATCCCTTCCATGAACGGATACAAGGAAGTTTCTTCCGTATCCAATGCTCGGGACTATCAGGCTCGCCGTGGCAACATCCGTTTCCGTCGCGAGGAAACCGGTAAAACCGAGTTCGTTCACACCCTCAACGGTTCCGGTTTGGCAACCAGCCGTATCTTCCCTGCCATGGTAGAACAGAACCAGAGAGCAGATGGCTCTGTGGTTGTTCCCGAAGTTCTGCGGAAGTATTTGGGCGGTCTGGAGATCATTACCCCGTAAGTTCGGCTTTCCGGAAAAGCTGACAATATAAAAAATCAAGAAAGGATATACAACTATGGCAAAGAAAGAAAAGAAGTCCACCTTCTGGAAAGAATTCAAGGAATTCGCTGTTAAGGGCAATATGTTTGATATGGCAACCGGTGTTATTATCGGTGCTGTTTTCAAGGATCTTGTCACGTCCTTCACGGACAATATCATTATGCCCATCGTCAACATTTTCACCGGTAGTATTGATTTTTCTGCATGGAAGATTCAGCTTCCTTCCTTGTTCGGCGAAAAAATGAATGAAGCAGGTGAGGTCGTCCACAACTACATGAATGTAGGTAACTTTATTTCCTCCATTATCAGCTTCCTGATCCTGGCTATGGTTATTTTCATGATGGTTAAGGGTATGAACAAGCTTCGTGAGCGCGGTAAGAAGGAAGAAGAAGCTGCTCCTGCTGCCCCCCCTGCTCCTACTAAGGAAGAAATTCTTCTTACTGAGATTCGTGATCTTCTGAAGAAGAAATAATTTCATATTTTATTCAGAGGAGACTGTTGTGGATTGATATTTCAGCAGTCTCCTTGTGCAACTTTATATTGCAAAATGCAGAAGTTTTGGCCAAAGAAAACTGAGAAATATATGGAGTTTTTTTAATTTTCATAGATTTTGAAAAAATTTTAGTTATTTTTGACAAAATGATTGCAAAACATCCGTTTATATGGTATACTCTCATTGCACCAACTATAATTAAGTCAAATAAACGGAAAATTCTTATTTTTACCAATGAAAGGGCTTTCCGTAATTCAAGAAAGGGGTAAAAACATTATGCACAAGTATGTTTACCTGTTCACCGAAGGCAATGGCTCCATGCGTGAGCTCCTCGGTGGCAAGGGCGCCAATCTGGCTGAAATGACCAACATCGGCCTGCCCGTTCCTCAGGGCTTCACCATCTCCACCGAAGCCTGCACCAAGTACTACGAAGATGGCCGCAAGATCAACGAAGATATCCAGGCTGAGATCATGACCTATGTCTCCAAGCTGGAAGAGATCACCGGCAAGAAGTTCGGCGACAAGGAAAATCCCCTGCTGGTTTCCGTTCGTTCCGGCGCTCGCGCCTCCATGCCCGGCATGATGGACACCATCCTCAACCTGGGTCTGAACGAAGAAGTCGTTAATGTTCTGGCAGAGAAGTCCGGCAATGCTCGTTGGGCATGGGACTGCTACCGCCGTTTCATCCAGATGTATTCCGACGTCGTTATGGAAGTCGGCAAGAAGTATTTCGAAGAGCTCATCGATAAGATGAAGAAGGAAAAGGGCGTCACTCTGGACGTGGACCTGACTGCTGAAGACCTGAAGGAACTGGCCGGCCAGTTCAAGGCAGAGTACAAGGCAAAGCTGGGCACCGACTTCCCCACCGATCCTGTCGAGCAGCTCATGGGCGCTATCAAGGCTGTTTTCCGTTCTTGGGACAACCCCCGCGCAAATGTCTACCGTCGTGACAATGATATCCCCTACTCCTGGGGCACTGCAGTTAACGTTCAGTCCATGGCATTCGGTAACATGGGCGACGACTGCGGCACCGGTGTTGCTTTCACCCGTGATCCCTCCACCGGCGAGAAGAAACTCATGGGCGAGTTCCTGACCAATGCTCAGGGCGAAGACGTTGTTGCAGGCGTTCGTACTCCCATGCCTATCGCTGAGATGGAAAACAAATTCCCCAAGGCTTACAAGCGTTTCGTAGAGGTTTGTGAAATTCTTGAGAACCACTATCACGACATGCAGGACATGGAGTTCACCGTTGAGCACGGCGAGCTTTACATGCTCCAGACCCGTAACGGCAAGCGTACCGCTCCCGCAGCTCTGCAGATCGCTGTTGATCTGGTTGCCGAGGGCCACAAGACCGAGGCTGAGGCTGTTCTCATGATCGAGCCCCGTAACCTGGACACCCTGCTCCATCCCCAGTTCGACACCAAGGCACTGAAGGCCGCTACCCCCATGG
>JAZSAO010000240.1:0-3137 GCA_045601945.1 Faecousia sp.
TGTGTTACGGCTCAGCGAACGGAGCACCTGTATGATACCTATAACCGTCTAACAGAGCAGCGCTGGAACGCAGATGGAAGAACCTTCCGGGAAGAGTACAGATATAATGATCCCACGGAGGCCGGTGGAAGCGGAGACGGCAGTCTGAAAGCATTGCGTACGGCTTCCGGCCAGTGGATCTATTATAACTACGATGAACTGGAACGTCAGGATACCGCCACGGTAAAGAATACTGCCAACGAAGAACTGTTTAAGACCACCTACGCTTTTAAGAACCTAAGCGGAAATCAAACCTCAATGCAGGTGGAGTACCGGGAAATGAAGGGTTACTTCCCTCAAAACAATGGCGCTCAGAGCGTAGAAGGTTTGATCACGGGTTATAAGTATGTCTATGATGCGGTAGGCAACATTACAGAGATCCGCCAAAGTGAAGGAAATCACTATCTTCTTTACGCATATGTCTATGATGCGCAGAATCAGCTCACAACCGAAAAGCACTATGACGGAAACGGGGACGGTGTGGCGAATGTTACCGCAACCTACACCTATACCTATGACACGGCAGGAAATCTGCTTTCGGAGGCAAAGACGGTAAAAAACCCAACGGCGGCGAATCCGAACGCAACTACCACAACCACCAAGACCTATACCTACGGCAACGACACCTGGCAGGATCTCCTCACCGCAGTAAACGGTTCCCCTATTGTTTACGAAGGTCAGACTCTCAGTGGAACAACGGTCAGTGGTGCTGTAAAGAGTGGCAACCCCATCCACTATACCAACGGCGTAAAGACCTATACCAACCTGACCTGGGAGCATGGCAGACAGCTTGCAAGCCTCACCACCGACAACAAGACCTACACCTACGACTACGATGCAGAGGGCATTCGTACGCAGAAGGTGGTGGACGGTGTCGTACACACCTATATTACCCGGAACGGCAAGGTGGTGCAGGAAAGCTTCCCCTACGGGAATACCACCGTTATCATGATCTTCTCCTACGATGAGCAGGGCAAGCCCTTTAGTCTCCGGTATTCCTACGACGGCGGTGCCAGCTTCGCTCAGTACTACTACGCCATAAACGCCCGGGGGGATGTAGAAGGAATCTTCTTTACACGCAAGAACACCACAGGCAAGCAGGAAATCCAATGGATGGGGCATTACACCTATGATGCATGGGGCAATATTATTTCCATCATCGCCCCCAACGGCACTACCCCCACGAACCCTGCCCACCTCATGAACCGTAACCCCCTCCGCTATAGAGGCTACTACTACGATACCGAGACAGGATTCTATTATGTATCCAGCCGTTATTACGATCCCGAAATCAGTCGGTGGATTAATGCGGATAGTATCATTTCTACAGGTCAAGGCTTTACGGGGACAAATATGTTTGCGTATTGTCTTAATAACCCCGTGCGTAGAAGGGATGCTTCAGGGGATACATCTGTAGATATTTTTGATGGGGATGGAAATCCCGCAACGGATGATGACCTAAGGTTTGATGGTGGAAATACGTCAAATGGAGGTTATGGCGGTACTTGGGAAGCTTTTAAGAGCACATTAAAAGCTGCAACAGACGGATTAAAAATGGCGTCTGGGCAACGAGAATCGATACTCAAAGAAAAACACCATTTGATATCCAATAAGCATAGTACGAGGACTCCTGAATATCGTAAAATAACCGACAAATACAACTATTCTTTGAATCATCCGAGTAATATTGTGGAACTTGAAAATCACCACGGACGACACACTAATGCATATCATGATTATATTGCTACTATAATTGCAGAATTGGACTCCATTGCCAATGGAAACCTCGATGATTTTATAAAAGGAATGGAAATACTTGGCGATTTCATCAAAGAAAATCCGGGGCTTCCTTATGCTACATACAAGTGAGTAGTTTCCGATATCGTTATTTATAGTTATGACAGGAGGCTGGAAAATGACAGATTTGACCACGAAAGACTTAAAACAACTTTTGGTAGAAGGACGGTGGGCAGCAAAGTATGCATGGAATCATTATGAAGAATTGGCGGCACGCGAGGCAATATACACCTTATACGGTGCATTAGAACACGGAATCGGAGCGGCCAGGCCCGGAAGATTGATCCCAAAGCGCTCACGAATATTAAAATTTAATAAGCCTAAAAGCGACTTTTCAGTCTATGAATTGGACAGCGAATACAAACTTTTACGAGTAAGTCATGTGATTAACTCGCAAAATTATGATACATACCACTGTTTTGAATTGAACGGTACCTTGTATGCCTGCCCTTTCAGATATAATCAAAAAGAAATTGTCCGCAATGAGGTTTTAGCAGTTGGTTACAAAGAGGGAAAGCCATACTATTATGGAGCTATAGGAAGTAACAGAGTAAACGCAGATTTTTACGAGTATATTTCTCCCGAAAAGGTGTATGTAGTTGAATATTCCTACCATCCCGTATCTAAATACTCATTGCACGGGTATCTGTTGGATTCTAATGCACCACTTGGGGAACTAAGTTCTCCTGCACAACGGGCTTACTGCGAAGAGAAGCCGATGTATACTGACTTTTCTATGTTCTTTAGGGGAACTGAGACAGTAGAGCAAGAAGAAAAGGTTGCAAATCATCAAATATCGGACTGGATAGATAATGTGCTTAACAGCGATATTCCTGACAAAATCGCTGCTTTTTGCTTTAATCTCTACGAAGAGGGGAACGGAAGCTGGTCTATGGAGTTGGTCGGTGCCAGCCGGTTTGACTTAGAAGACGAGGACTGGCCTTGCGACGAAATTACGGATTTCGATTCAAGAAAGGACCCATATAAGTGGGAAATGGATTGCACCTGGCAAGAAGCCTTGGCACATATGGTCAATGAACTGAAGGAATATTTAGCAAATGGAAAACACGCAGAATTGTTGAAATCAAGAACAGGCGTAGGAGTAGGCTTTGTTGACGGAGATATAGAGATTTTGCACAGTAAATAGTAGCGCAGACTTACTGTTATGAAGTGACGTTTGTCAATAGGTAAAAACAGACAAAAAACACCTGTCAAAAATGTTGAATTTGCGCAAGGGCATATGGAAAGGGTCAAAGCAATACAGAATCGCGGCATTGGCCACTCTGTTATACGCGGATTGG
>JAZSAO010000241.1:0-7604 GCA_045601945.1 Faecousia sp.
TAATGTTAATAGTGGCTTCCTTGATGATGAGCCATGCATCTCTGGGAGTTTCGGGAACCGTCTCGATATCCTGCGCGCCGGACTTGATACCACGTTCGCCTTTAGCAATCAAGTTCAGAGTGCCGGTGCCGCAAATGGTGACCTGAGAGCCGTCCTTACACTTAATAACTGCGTTCTCTGCATCGGCGTTGGCAGTGTTCACAGTATCGTTGTTGTAAGCATTGTCCGTCAGGGTGTTCACCGTGCCGGGAGCAACTACCAGAGTAACCCCGGTGCTCTTGTTAATAGACAGGGGGCACGTGGTCGCATTGGTCAGAGTCAAGCCGTTAAGCACCAGAGTAACTCCGGTAACGCCCTTGCTGACCTGAATGAAGCCCTCAGCGCAAGAACCGGATACGATATAGGTTCCTTCTGCTTGGATCTTCAGTTCTGTGCCGGAAGCCTTATACTTTCCGCCCTCGCCTTCCTGTACAACATCAATACCGCTGTCAGAGAAGGTGAAGACATAGGCTCCCTCCGTGGGATAACTCTCTGCCGCAAAAGACATTACGGGCAGAAGAGACAGGATCATAACCATGGCAAGCGCCATAGCAATGACCTTAGAGAAAATGCCGAATTTCTTCATGTAATACACCTCTTTGTACAAAATCGGTCCGCATAGATATTCCCTATACTGCCGTATTTTAAGGCTACCATAAAGGAACGGAAAAGTAAATTCGCATTTTTGGTAAATTTATCCTGAAAATCCCTGAAAGATATCTCGTTACATATACATTTTTCGTTGTTTTTACAACTTGTTCAGCATTTTCAGTTTATATTCCATTTGCATTTCAATCTTTTTCCTATCTCTTACACGTCATTTTTTGCAAGATTTTTTTGGTTTCTTCACCAAATTTAAGGAAAAGATTTCTCAAAAACACCCTTGGTGATTTTGCACAGCTAAATCTCACGGTGCAAACAAAAATTCTCACCCCACGATCCTGTGTGATAATCAAAACTCCGCCGTGGATTCCACAGCGGAGTTTATCCTATCGGATATCTTTTGGATTTCTCGTATTCTGTAGCAGGACTTAGCCACACAAAGCCTGCTGAAGCTGACTATGGATCTCAGCATTGCTGTCTTTTACGACAGTATACCAGATATAGCCGTTTCCCTCCTGAACCACTGCCGTTTGCAGAGGCTCTGTATCCATCGTTGGATAGGCAATGGCATTTTGCAGTTTCAGTTCGATCCTTCCCTGCAGATATGCCATAAACAATTCCTGATCCGCATCATCCTTCATTTTGGAGAACCTGTCTCGCCGAAAATGGTAGAGACAGGTTCTTTGTTGTATTTGATTGCTTTTTACTTCGTACCGAAAATGCGGTCGCCGGCGTCACCCAAGCCGGGGATGATATACTTGTTCTCGTTGAGTCTCTCGTCTACAGCGGTAACTACGATATCTACATCGGGGTGGGCTTCCGTAACAGCCTGAATGCCTTCGGGGCAGGCAAGAATATCCATGAGGACAATGGATTTGCAGCCGTATTTCTTCTTCAGGATATCAATTGCGGCAATGGCGCTGCCGCCGGTTGCCAACATGGGGTCTACAACGAATACGTGTCTCTCGGAGATATCGGGAGGCATCTTGCAGAAATATTCAACAGGAAGGTGGGTTTCGGGATCACGGAACAGACCCAAATGTCCGATCTTTGCAGAGGGGATCAGAGAGATCATGCTGTCTACCATACCCAGTCCTGCACGGAGGATGGGAACAATGGCCAACTTTTTACCTGCAAGGACCTTAAACTTTGCAGTGGCAACGGGGGTCTCAATCTCCACTTCCTCAGTGGGAAGGTTCCGAGTTGCTTCGTAGCACATCAGGGCTGCGATCTCACCTACAGCTTCACGGAATTCCTTAACACCCGTATTCTTATCACGGAGGATGGACAACTTGTGGTGCAACAGGGGATGATCCAAAATCTGTACTTTACCCATATTGATTGCTCCTTTTCTTCTATTGGATATAGGGGCATCTGTTACAGATGCCACCTTCTATGAACACATTATATCACAGACCGCTCAACAATCCAACAGTTTTTTTCGTTTTTTTCAAAATTCCTTACTTTCCCGTAAAATCCTTGCAGTAAGGGCGGAGAGGACATTCTCCGCAACGGGGGCTTCGAGCCATACACAAATCTCTCCCAAAGAGAACAATTCTGTGACAGAAGGCCGTACTTTCTTCGGCAGGAAGAATGGCTCTGAGCTGTGTCTCTACTTTCTCCGGATCTTTTCCCTTAGCAAGTCCCAGACGGTTTGTAATACGAATCACATGGGTATCGCAAACCACAGAGGGCTTCCCATACAGGTCTCCCAAAAGGAGATTGGCGGTTTTCCGTCCCACACCGGGGAGTTTTAAGAGTTCCTCCATGGTATCGGGAACACGTCTGCCATAGGTATCCCGAAGCATTTGGCAAGCAAGAATGATATCTCGCGCCTTGTGCTTATAAAATCCACAGGAATGTACCAATTCCTCTACATCCTCTAATTCTGCCTCCGCAAAGGCATCCAAGGTGGGGTATTTTGCAAAAAGGGCAGGTGTTATCATGTTTACCCTTGCATCGGTACACTGAGCAGACAAACGCACTGCAATCATGAGTTCATAGTCCTTTGTGTAACCGAGGGCGCATTTGGGTTCGGGGTAACGTTCTTTTAATATGTCTATAATCTGAGGCAACATTTTCCATTCCTCCTTCTGTTTTTTCTCTATTGTACCACAAAATTCTCGTTGAGGAAACACCCAATTTCTGTTATAGTATAGGAAAGAATACAAACAGAAGGAGACTGCGTATATGGATTGGAAGAAATTATTGAAAGATCAGTTTTCCGCACCCTATTATAGAGAATTGCAGGAAAAGGTTGCCGCCGCTCGGATGCAGGGCGAAGTTTACCCTCCTGTGGGTCGGGAATTTTTTGCCTTGGAATCCACTCCGGCAGAAGCTGTGCGGGTAGTCATTTTGGGGCAGGATCCCTATCACGAGCCGGCGCAGGCTATGGGACTTTCTTTTTCTGTTGCCAAAGGTTGCCCCTTGCCCCCTTCCCTGCGGAATATCTACAAGGAGTTGGAAGACGATCTGGGTATTAGCCCCGCTCCCCACGGTGATCTGACAAATTGGGCAAAGCAGGGTGTTCTGCTGCTGAACACCGTTCTCACCGTAGATCGTGGCAATGCCAACAGCCACGCAGACTACGGCTGGCAGACCTTTACAGATGCAGTCATTTCCGCTACGAATCAACTTCCCCAGCCCATTGTATTTCTTCTATGGGGTTCTCAAGCCCAAAAGAAGGCTTCTCTGTTAAAATGCAACGCACCTCGACTGATCTTAAAATCCCCCCACCCCAGTCCACTATCTGCTTATCGTGGTTTCTTTGGTTGCAGACATTTTTCCCAAACAAACGCCTTCCTAAAATCTATGGGCGAAAAAGAAATCTGCTGGGAAGTATAATGGACACTTGACAAATTTCCCCTCTACCGTTATACTATTGATAGTATAACGAAATAGGAGGTTATAAACCAAATATGAAACAAGAAAACTTCTTCAAACGCAACTGGCTGGTGATCCTCTGCGGTCTGCTGGTCGGTACTGCCGCAGTCGTCCTCACCAAGTTCGGTAATCCCGGCAACATGGGCTTCTGCATTGCCTGCTTCCTCCGTGACATCGCAGGTGCATTGGGTCTCCAAGGTGCCAGCACCACAAACGATGCCGGCGAAACTCTCCGCACTCTGTCCAACTTCCGCCCCGAGATCGTCGGTCTCATCGCCGGAGCTTGCATCATGGCATTTGCAAGTAAGGAATTCAAGCCCAAGGGTGGCAGCTCCCCCTTCACTCGTTTCCTTCTGGGTATCGTGGTTATGGTCGGCGCTCTGGTATTCCTGGGCTGCCCTCTGCGTATGGTGATCCGTATCGGTGGTGGCGACCTGAACGCCATTATCGGTCTGGCCGGTTTCATCGTCGGCATCCTTATCGGCATCCTCTTCCTGAAGAAGAACTTCTCCCTGGGTCGTGCTTATAAGCAGTCTAAGGCAGAAGGTCTGGTATTCCCCATTGTTATGATCGCTCTGTTCGTTCTGTCCGTTGCCGGAAGCGTTCTCTATGTCTCCGGTGCAGCTCCCGGAAACAAGGCTGCTCCTTGGGTTCTGGCGCTGATCATCGCCATCGTTGTTGGCGCTCTGGCACAGAGAAGCCGCCTGTGTATGGTCGGCGGTATCCGTGACAGCATTCTGTTTAAGGAATTCGGCCTGCTGGCAGGCTTCGGTGGCGTCCTCGTTGCTGTTCTGGTCGGCAATGCCATTCAGGGCACCCTGAATTGGGGCATGGAAGGCCAGCCCGTTGCACACACCGAATGGCTGTGGAACTTCCTCGGCATGGCTATCGTTGGTTGGGGCTCCTGCCTCTTGGGCGGCTGTCCTCTCCGTCAGCTGATTCTGGCCGGCGAAGGCAACACCGACTCCGCTGTTACCGTATTCGGCATGATCGTAGGCGGCGGCTTGGCTCACACCCTGAAGACTGCTTCTTCCGGTGCCGGTCACGGTGCTAACGGCCCCGCTGCTGTTATCATCTGCTTGGTCATTCTGGTCGCAATTTCCATTACCAATCTGAGAAAGGAAAAGTAATACTATGGTTGATGCAAGAGGTCTTGCCTGCCCCCTTCCCGTATTGAAGGTTCAGCAGGAAGTAAAGAAAAATAACCCCAAGACTCTGGAAGTTCTGGTTGACAACAACACCGCTCTGCAGAATGTCACTCGTTTCGCAAACAACGCAGGCTATCAGGTTACCGTCAAGGAGTTGGAGGATGACGAATTCTCCCTGACTCTGAGCAAATGACACAGTACATAGCCACCTTTCACACCCACCTTGCGGCACTGAAAACCCACCGCAGCCTGAGCAAGCTGGGCGTAGAGGCTCGCATGGCTCCCGTTCCCCGTAAAATTTCCTCTTCCTGCGGAACCTGCGTGTTCTACAGTGCAGAAGATCCCTGCTATTCCTCCTTAGACGAGGATGCCGAGGCCGTCTATTCCATAGACAATAACGAGGTAACGACCCTGCGAGTATTTGAAGAATAACCAAAATTGCCCGAAACACGGTTCACATTCCGTGTTTCGGGCAATGGTTTATACTTTATCCAAAAATCAGGAAATACAGTAGAACCAGAATGCCTAATCCGATTCGGTACCAGCCGAAAACGGAGAAGTCATGCTTCTTAATGTAGCCTACCAAGAACTTGATGGCGATCACAGATACGATGAATGCAACTGCCATGGCTACCAACAGAACTCCCAGCTGTGCAAAAGTGAAACCGAAACCGAACTTTACCAGCTTCAGGAACGATGCACCGAACATCACAGGGATCGCAAGGAAGAAGGTATATTCCGCCGCCATCTCTCTGGTGGTGCCGATCAAAATTCCGCCTAAAATCGTTGCCCCGGAACGGGAGGTTCCCGGTACCAATGCCAGAACCTGAAACACACCGATGAGAGCCGCATCTTTCCAATCTAAGGTCTTGATACTACGGATCTTGGGAGTGCGAGTTTTATTCAGCTTTTCTACAAACAGGAAGCCAACACCATACAGGATCAGCATAGCGGCTACTACATAAGAGTTATACAGATGGGCATCCATCCAATCATCCAAGGGTAGACCGATTATAATCGCAGGGAGGCAAGAGATCATGATCTTTCCCCACATTTTCAGTTTTTCCCAATGGCAGTAGGTATCAATTAAGTCTTGTGCCTTTCTTACATACGTGTTGTCGCTCTTTTGGGGAAACTGGGAGTACTTGCGAACCTTTTTCTTAGAGTGGAAGGGCCACAGTTTGGGAAAATACAGCCAAATGACCGCCAAAATAGCCCCTAACTGAATGACAACGGTAAACATCTCCATAAACGCCGGAGTCAACACCCTATGTCCTTCTGTCTTCCACAGTTCGTCTACTAAAATCATATGCCCCGTAGAACTAATGGGCAGCCATTCCGTAATACCCTCTACAATACCGAGGAAGATCACCTTCAGCCAATCCAAAAATACCATTGCTTTATCACCCTCCATTATAGTCTATGGGCAAGTATATCACAGGAATGCACCTTTGTCAAAGAATTCTTCCTCATATTTCCCGAAAACCCACGAAATTTCTTGCAATTCCTCTTTTTCTCTGGTATACTTTTAGGCAGAAAATATACTGCTATTGAGAGGTTCCCCCTATGAGTTCTATGCAAAGCTTCCGAGACCTTGGCGTCAGTGAAGAAATATTGCGAGCCTTGGAAAAACAAGGCGTCTGCGAACCTACAAAGGTTCAGCAGGAGGCGATCCCGCCCCTGCTCCAATGGCGTGATGTCATCGCCAAAGCCCCTACAGGTACCGGCAAGACCTTTGCCTTCGGCATCCCTATGCTGGAGCATATTGATATAGAAGAACCGGGCGTACAAGGATTGATCCTTGCCCCTACCCGTGAACTGGCACTCCAAATCGGAGACGAACTGCGAGGGCTCTTAGCCTACTATAAGGATATTCGGGTAGCCGTTCTTTACGGTGGCCAGAAAATGGAGCCCCAGTTGAAGGCTCTTAAAACTAAGCCACAGGTAATCGTTGCTACCCCCGGCCGCCTCATGGATCACTATAATCGGAAGAACATTCGATTTGATAAGATCAGAACCGTCATACTGGACGAAGCAGATCGAATGCTGGACATGGGCTTCTTTGATGACGTAACCGCTATTCTCAATCGGATCAAAAACCGGAAGAATTTAGGTCTCTTCTCCGCCACTATTTCCCAAGAAGTCATGACCGTCAGTTGGATGTATCAGCGTGACGAGGTGGAGATCACCGTTGCCGCTACAGAGGAATCCAAGCCGGATATCGACCAGTATTCCATTACGGTTCCCCGGTTGGAAAAGACCACTGCCCTCCTGCGAATTTTAGAAGCCGGTGTCTTTGAACGAGTCATCATTTTCTGTAATACCAAAGCCATGTGTCAACGCCTGTGCGACGACCTCCGCCGTGAAGGAGTGAAGGCAGATTGCCTCCACGGAGATATTAAGCAGTCTCTGCGAGAACGGACTATGGAAAACTTCCGGAAGGGCAAGCTCCCCGTGCTTATTGCAACAGATGTAGCCTCCAGAGGGATTGATGTTGACGATGTAGACGGTGTGATCAACTTCGATGTTCCCGATGAGAATGAGTACTATATCCACCGCATCGGCAGAACCGGCAGAGCCAAAAAGAAGGGCATTGCCTTTACGCTTATCGGCTCTTTCCCCGAAAAGGCAAAGCTGGACGAGATCGCAAAATTCTCCCAGTTCCAAATCCAAAGGATGTACTTCGACCAATATGGCACCCTCCTGCCTGTGGAAGAAGACGCATGATCTCTCCCCCCTAAATCAAACTCGTACCCCAAATGGGAAGTTCTCAAATTTCCCATTTGGGGTACGTTTTGTCCATCACGGTTTATCGAACCGTTTACCAAATTAGAATCACCCCTTGCCTCTCCAATGGGAGAGGTGCCCAAAGGGCGGAGAGGGCAGTAGGGATTACCCCTAAAGTACCGAGTCCGTAGGATGATGAGCAGA
>JAZSAO010000242.1:0-3608 GCA_045601945.1 Faecousia sp.
ACAATAGTGGCGGTACGGTAACTATCTCCGGCGGCACCATGGAAAGCACCGGCAAGAATCCCGATACCGATGCAGGTGCGGGTGTCTACTATAAGTCAGGTACACTAAAGCTGTCCGGAGCTCCTGTGATCAAGGGTACAACCGCAGATTTCAAGATCAAGGGCGATACCACCACCGGACTGGCAGCCTGCACCATCACCATCGCAGGTCCCCTTAACCCGGCGGAGCCTTACTCTGTCTGGGTAACAGATGTAGAACCCACAGAAGACAAGCCTATTCCTTTCACTGAGACCTGGTACACCTATGAAGGCCAATCCTCTACAGCACCCTTCTACAGCTACATAGAAGACTATCGTGCTCTGGTAAAGACGACGACTGCCGGGAATAATGAATGGCATCTGGTTGCTTTCCACAATCACTACATGGCAGTGGACTGGGAGAACGGTCACGCTGACCCCAACAACCCCGATGTACCCGGCAAGCATGCCGACGGCACAGCAGTAGGAGATAAGGTCACCTTTTCTACAGAACTGACGGAAGCCTATGTCAAGGCCCTCAGAATCTATACCGATCAGTACGAGGAGCCTCAGTACGGCTTAGAGAGCGGCGAATATGTTTTGATCGGCGATATTACTGTAGATAAGAGTATCAGTATCCGCGGAGATGTGAAACTCTGTCTCAATGGACATAACCTTATTCTTGGAGATAACTCCATTACCTTTAACATCAACAAAGATGCCAAACTGAGCATCTGCGATTGTAAGGGTGGCGGTACCATTACCTCTACAGACTACAAATCTACCATTCTCTTTGGCTCCGGTACTCTGAATCTTTTCGGCGGTACCATTGCCCATCCTGTAAAGGATAATACGGAGAACCCTGTTTTCGAGGATGGTATCCAGATTCTTCCCAGTGCGATCCGCTGCAGCGGCACACTGAATATGTACGGTGGTACGATTACTTCCGATCACCACGGTATTTATACCGTTAGTGAAGAAAATGCAGTGGTAAACATCTTGGGTGGTACCATTGAGGTAGCCGCTCCCGGCGCCGGTGTCTATTCCGGCACCTGTAAATCCATAGAAATTAAGGGCGAAACGGTTCAAATTACCGGTAAGACAGCCCTCACAGCTATGGGCGGCAACGTCACCGTTACCGCAGGCAAACTCATTAGCTACACCTCCAACAGTATTTATATTGAAGGCGGCAATGTGACTGTCAGAGAGAATGCTGTTGTTCAGGGTAAATTCGATGCCATTGCTCTGATGAAAGGTACTCTGAATTTAGCCGATGCACCGACCATTACTTCTACCGGCGGCAATGCAAGTATCCTGTTGAACACCGGCATGGTGATCAACATTCTGGACGACATTGGTGCAACCTACAGTGTCAATACGAAGCAGGTGCCCACTGCAGAGGTTCCTGTTCGAATCACCGAAAACTGGAAAGAGAGCGGTTCTACGACCACTGCAGATAACTCCTTCCTACTGACCTCTAAGCAGGGCTATATTGTCAGACTTAAGGAAGACGGCGAACTGTACTTTGTCATTCCCACTGTTACTACAGTCGTTACCCCCGAAGGTAGCGGCGAGCTCCTTGCAGATCCCACCTCCGGCGCAATGGGAACGCAGGTCACCCTGACTGCTACCCCTGCCTCCGGATATGAACTCACCGGTCTGAAGATCAGCTATACTCTCGACGGCGTATTCACCGAGACAGAGCTGACTGTAGATGGGAACGGACAGGCAACCTTCACGATGCCCCTTGCCGATGTAACGGCTACAGCAGTTTTTGGACAGCTACATAATCACCCTTATGATTTGGGTGCTAGTGGGTCAAATGCCGGTTCGGAAACTGTAAGATTCTACGAGCCCTTTACTCCTGATGCATTTGCAGACCCTATTACGATTGATAAGTCGGGATATTTCCTTGATCGTGATTGGGTTTTGAGTGAGGATCTGGTATTAGAGACGGCGGATTCTGTATCGGAAATCTACATCTGTCTGAACGGTCATACATTAACCTTTACAGAAGGATCTTTTGTAATCCGCTCCAACAGTAAAATCATCATTTGTGATTGTCAGTATCATCCGGACGAGAATGGGTTACCCATGGAAGGAGCCGGCGCTGTGGTTAGCTGCACCGGACCCGCAGTACGTATTGAAAGCGGCAACGTTGCCACGTATCTCATTAGGTTCTTTGGTGAGACAAGTGCCGTAGTTTCCGAGGGTGGTAATTTGCAATTTTGCGGCGGTTATTTGGAGGGCAAGACAGAGTATGGTATCCACAATACAGGAGGAACAGTAAGTGTTTCATATTTCTATCGGACCAACAATTACTATGAAGCGGCTCAGATTGTAGCACCACCAAGGTATGCGTTGGGTACGGTCATTGGTCATGTTTATGGTATCTACCATGATGGTGAAGAAACTACAATTGCGGCAAAGGCAGCTGGATCAGATTATGGTATTTACATGGCTCTTGTTACAGATATCATTGGCGGTGAGGCAGACATTTATCTGCCGACTGGCAAGCAAATTAAGGGCAATTTTATCAGGAATCGTAATGGAAAATACTATACTGTCTTAACAGAAGAACGTCCCTTACCGGGTAAGGATGTGCCCATTGCATATAATTTTAAAAACTATAAGCTTCCTGAGCAGGGGCACTTATTCGGCAGTGTCGAAGGATACGATGTCATTATGGTAGGTGATAAATTCTACTTGACAGTCCCGACACTGGAGCAGAGCATGGATTTACATCTCTGGAAGGACCATGGTGTGAATCTGACGGCGGAAGCACTGACAGAGAAGATCGTTGCCTGTGATACCTCCGGAAAACGGCTCAATGCAGAAAACTTTGCGCTGGTTTCTCTGGAATATCTCAGCGGAAACGGCATGACCTTCGATGCAAAGATAGGTCGCTTCGTAGGTAAAACCGCCGGGGAAGCAAGCTGTACGCTGGCAGTCAACTATACAGACGATGCAACCGGCAGAGTAAAGAGCGTATTGCTGCAGGTGAGCGCAAAGGTTTACGAGGTGCAGGACAGCGTATTTATTCTGGACTATGACAAGCCCATTGCACTGGATGGATCCCTGTTTGCTAACGATATTCTCCCCGGTGCAGGGGAAAACGGTGATACCATCCTCCTGAAGGAAACCTTCACCATGGAACAGCCTGTCCTTGCAGAAAACGGCTTGTCTATGGAGTGTGGTAGCTTAGGTGGCTTAGGTCAGTTTGGCAAGTTCTCTTTCTCTGAGGATGGAAGCAACAGCTACTATACTCCGAATGGAATGATTACCGGCGCAGATTCTGCATATCTTGTTATCCGTGCATACAAGAACGGGGAAGAGAAGAGCAATGTCTTTACTATCGATCCCTTCAAGGAAGCAGAGATGTACAAGAAGGTCACCATTCTCCCTGCAAACATCGTTTACTACGAGGATGACAATGCTGCACTGAACTGGAATCCCACCGAGAATGCAGGCATTGTGATCGAAACCGTGGGCGAACCCAACGGAGACGGCTATCAGGATGGAGACAACAATTCCCCCTACGGCAACGACAGCGACTATGCCGAAGCCCCCGATGGCGAGTACTACGGCAGC
>JAZSAO010000243.1:0-1954 GCA_045601945.1 Faecousia sp.
GACTCGGTACTTTAGGGGTAATCCCTACTGCCCTCTCCGCCCTTTGGGCACCTCTCCCATTGGAGAGGCAAGGGCTGATTCTAATTTGGAAACAGTGCGACAAACTGTGATTTGTGCATCAAACAGAGGGATAAACGGGAATTGGGGGAGGATTTTCGGCTGTTTCATAGGTGGATGGGAGTGTCCTCCAAGATGGAATTCCTGCCATGAGGAAGCCCAAGGGTGCCATAATTAAAATTCCTGAAAATTTTTTCAAAATTTTCTATTTCTCCATTGCTTACAGAGTCGAAGTATGTTATACTTTTCTTATCACTCTACAGGAGGTATATTATGTCTACTTATATTGCAGAGTTGTGCCAATTTCTGGACGATGGCATTTCTCCTTATCATACCGTGGCACAGGCCGCAGAATATCTGGAAATCCACGGTTTCTCTTCCCTTCCCCTTGCGGGAGATTTCTCCTCCGTTACCCGTGGTGGAAAGTACTATGTTGCAAACGGCACCTTCCTTGCCGCCTTCTCCGTGGGATCGGAAAACTTCTTCCGCATTGCTGCTTCCCATACGGATTGGCCCTGTCTGCGGGTCAAACCTACCCCGGAGCAAATCGCCGGCGGTTGCCTAAAACTCAGTGTTGAGCCCTACGGTGGTGCTATCCTCAACACATGGATGGATCGTCCTCTGTCTCTGGCAGGTCCCGTTCTCCTGGAATCCCAAGACCCCATGAAGCCGGAGATCCGTCTCCTGTCCTGGGGGGAACCCGTTCTTACCATTCCCAACCTTGCTATCCACATGAATCGAGAGGTCAACAAGGGGGTCGCAACCAAGGCCAATGTGGATATGCTCCCCCTGTGCCGTACGATTGAAGACGGCTTCAACAAAAACGGCTATCTTTTGGGAAAGATCGCAGAAAAATTAGAGGTCGATCCTTCGACTATTCTTACCTTTGAACTCTACGGATACTGCACGGAGCCTGCCACCCTTGTAGGCTTTGAGAAGGATCTGCTGTCCTCTCCCCGTTTGGACAATCTTTGCTCCGTTCACAGTTGTCTCTACGGCATCACTCACAGTGAGGCAAGAGGCATCAACATAGCTGTCCTCTATGATAACGAGGAGATCGGCAGTAACACCCGTCGCGGTGGAGACAGCCTGACACTGACTGCTATTACAGAAAAGATTGCGCAGGCTCTGAATATGTCCCGCAGTGACTATCTCAACGGCTGTCTGTCCGGCATGCTCCTGTCCTGCGACGGTGCCCATGCCGCCCACCCCAATCACATGGAATATGCAGACGGATCTCATGCACCCCTTATGAACCGCGGCGTTGTTTTGAAACGGAGTCCCCGATACTCCTCCGATGCAGAAACCTGTGCTGTGATCCAAAGTCTTTGCCGTAAACACAACATCCCCCTGCAGGTCTATATGAACCGCGCAGATCTTGCCGGTGGCAGTACCGTAGGCTCTATGGCTTCCAGCCTTCTGGCAATGCCTGCGGCAGATGTAGGCATCCCCATGCTGGCTATGCATTCCGCCTGCGAGCTTATGGGCGTAGAAGATCAGAAAGCCCTGTGCGACCTGTGCAAAAGCTTTTTTTCGGAATAATCCCTTTCTGGCAGATAAAGCCTTCCGTAAATGACAGAAAATGAGTAAATAGAATTAGAGTAGATAAAGGAGAGGAACCTATGAAAAATTTATGGATGAAAGCCATTGCCCTTCTGTTGATCCTGAGCCTGATGATGTCTATGGCTTGGGCAACGGGAGCCACATTCAACACAACGGACGAGATCCCGGCCACCGTAGCTACCTCCGAGCCTACGGAAGAAACTACCGAAGAACCTTCCGAGGAACCTACCGAAGAACCTTCCGAAGAACCTACCGAAGAACCTTCCGAGGAACCTTCCGAGGAACCTTCCGAGGAACCTTCCGAGGAACCTTCCGAGGAACCTTCCGAGGAACC
>JAZSAO010000244.1:0-4027 GCA_045601945.1 Faecousia sp.
GGGCTTCTTGCCGCCTCTGCCGATGGCCAAGATCGCCTTGGTGAAATCGGGATCTCTCTTGAGGCACAGGGCGAAGTCGGGATCAAATTCTTCTGCAAATTCCAGAGCTAAGTCATAGACCTTCTGTGCATCCATCTTGGCGATCTCGTTCTTGGAGACGTCGCAAAGCTTGGCGTAGTCAAAGAGTGCACCTGCGGGATTCAGCTTCTTATAAGAGAATTTGAAGGAATCGGAATCTGCCGTGGGGTTGGCCTTTCTCCAATCTTCATAATTGGAGTTCAGCAGCGTCATAATATATTCGTACACAGCGGAAACAGGGAAGCCTTCTGCCTTATAGTAGGTCAGAGCCAATTCCGGATCCTTCCGCTTGGAGAGTTTCCGCTTACTGGTACCGTCCATCTTCATAAGGGGTCCGATGTGGACATACTTGGGGATCTTAAAGTCCAGCGCACGGAACACCTGCAGGTGGAAAGGCAGGCTGGGGAGCCACTCGTCACCACGAACAACATGGGTAGTCCGCATAAGATGATCGTCCACAGCGTGAGCAAAGTGATAGGTGGGAATGCCGTCTGCCTTTAGGAGAACATGGTCAATATCGTTCTCTGTAATGGTCAGAGCGCCCTTAACAAGGTCGTTATACTTAAACTGATTCTCAATGCTGCCGGTGGAGCGGAAACGGAGGACCCAAGGTTTCCCCTCTGCAATGGCGGCCTGCACGTCCTCAATGGGACGGTCTCTCCATACAGCGTAGGAGCCGTAGTAACCGAAGTTAACCTTTTTTGCCTCCTGATCGGCACGCATGGCTGTCAGTTCTTCTTCTGTGCAGAAGCAGGGATATGCCATGCCCTGTTCCACTAACTTTTTAGCATATACATGATACAATTCTGCTCTCTGGCGCTGGCGGTAGGGACCGTAAAGGCCGTTGTCTCCTTCTTTCGTGGCGCCTTCGTCGAAGCAAATGCTATAGTGCTTCAGAGAGTCAATAAGAACTTCCACAGCACCGGGGACTTCACGCTTGGCATCGGTGTCTTCCACACGGAGGAAGAGAACACCCTCAGACTGGTGGGCCATACGCTCTGCTACCAGACCCTGCACCAGATTGCCCAGATGGACAAAGCCTGTGGGAGAAGGGGCCATACGGGTTACGACCGCACCCTCAGGAAGTTGCCGCTGCGGATAGCGTTCCTCTAAAGCTTCGGGAGTTTCTGTTACATTGGGGAATAATAATGTTGCAAGTTCCATAATTTTAACCTCTATTCTTATGTTACTGAAATTTTAAAGTTATTCCGGAAATTCTATGGGTTTTTCCTCAAAAGGGAAGGTCTCAAACGTAGTCAGAGGATCAAAATACCATTCTCCGCCAATCTTTACAACATAAACGGAGATCCGATCTCTGGACAGAGATTCACCCTTCCACTTCATTTCTACATAAACGATGGCAGCATCTTCGATATAACCCTTACTGGTAGCAAATCTCTTTTGGTATGCCTCGTCGATCTCTGCAATATAAACCGGAGTCAGTTCTTTGGAATCCACGATCTCCAATTCCGATTCGGTCAATGCCAAACGTTCCTTCAAGCTGTCTACCACCGCAGGCGGGATCAGTCCAACCACTGTGTCATAGTCATAACTCAAAGCCGCTTTGTACAGGTCATCAACCGTTTGCTCTGCAGGGTTGCTTATGAGAACAGCTATCATCACCGCAAGTGCCACTATCACAATCGCCACAGCGGATATAATTGCAATGGTTTTTTTCGTAAAGAACCCGGTTCGGGAGAGTGCTTCTTCCACCTTTGTTCCCTGTTCCTTTAATTCCTTACCGCAGGATACACAGAAGGAGATATGGTCTTCATTTTCCTTTCCACAGTTTTTGCAAATCATAAAAGGAAGCCTCCTTTATCTTTCTCCCTCTATTATACCATGGATGCCACACTTGTCAAGAAAATAGATTATAAACCCCACGCCCCAACCAACACATCCGTAAATCCACGAATCGGAACACCGCTTCGGCAAATTCTCGTTTATCGAACAGGCTATTTGAAACTCCTTGATTTTACAGGTTTTTTCGTTAATTGCAAAATCAAATTTAATACGTTTTCCCTTGTTTTTGCCCTTATGAGCTGAAACAAGGGATACTTTTTTGAATCAGGTTGCAGAGAGCCTTCTTAGAAATTTTTTGTGTGGAAACTTGCACTTGAGTGTGCAAACTTGTTTTTCTGTGTGCAAACTCTGTTTTTCTTCGATAATTCAGAAAAATAAAAGTGCAATTATTGACAAACTCCACACTTGGGCTATAATATAGATATGAAATAGTGAAAGGAGATACTTATGCAAACTGAAGCACTCAGAAAACTTGTTTATGAAATTCAAGCCCGGAAGACCGAAACCCAGACCATAGAGTTAAAAAGAGCGGAGCATGGTTGTCCTACCCGTTTGTTTGATACGCTTTCCTCCTTTTCCAATCAGGACGAAGGTGGTGTGATTGTTTTCGGCATAGATGAAAAGGATGATTATAAAATAAAAGGTGTTTATGATGCACAGGATCTGCAGAAAAAGGTTACAGAGCAGTGTAAGCAGATGGAGCCCTCTGTTCGCGCACTTTTCACAGTATGTGATATAGACGGCATCATGGTGGTATCTGCCGAAATTCCGGGTGTAGATATTACGGATCGTCCTGTATTCTACAAAGGTGTTGGAAGACTGAAAGGCTCTTATGTGCGTGTGGGAGAATCAGATGAGCCCATGAGTGAATATGAAATATATAGCTATGAAGCATTCAGAAAAAGAATTCGCGACGATATCAGGATCGTAGAAAATGCAAAAATACAGCTGCTTAACAAGAACCGTATGGAAGATTACCTGACTTCTGTAAAGAATGAGCGACGCAATTTATCGGAAAATGTTTCCGAAAATGAAATCCTTGAATTGATGGGAGTAACCTGTGACGGAGTGCCTACGCTTGCTGGTCTTATGACTTTTTCAAAGTATCCGCAAACCTATTTCCCTCAGCTATGTATTACTGCGGTATCCCTGCCGGGAACTGAAATGGGTTCGATCGGAGTGGATGGTGAGCGATTTATTGACAACAAACGCATTACAGGTGCGATTCCTGATATGCTTGAGGAAGCGGTTGAATTTGTACGAAGGAACAGCCGCACAAAGACCATCATAGACGAGAATGGCAAGCGCGCAGATAAAAACGAATATCCCATTAAGGCTGTCCGCGAAGCAATTCTGAATGCATTGGTGCACCGTGATTATAGTATTCATACCGAGAATGTTCCGATTCGCATTGAAATGTACCGTGACCGTATGGAAATCACCAATAGTGGCGGATTGTACGGAAAAATTACCATTGATGCACTTGGCAAAGTGCATCCTGAAACGAGAAACGCAGTTCTTGCAAATATGCTTGAACTATTAAACATCACAGAAAACAGGTATTCCGGTATTCCTACAATGCGAATGGAATTCCTGAATGCAGGTCTTCCTGCTCCCATTTTTTCCGTGAGACACGGTGAGTTTAAGGTCATCATGAAGAATGGATACCACACAGGATCCGGCTCTATCACCGATGCGATTATCGATTTCTGCTCTGTCCCTCGTTCAAGATCGGAGCTAATTTCATTCGTGGGTAAATCTCGCAATTATGTAATGGGGCAGATGATAGCACCCCTCGTTGAAAGCGGAAGGTTAAAATTGACCATGCCCGATAAACCTAAAAGTTCTAATCAAAAATATGTAAAGGCGTAAATTCTATAGTTGGTCATTTCTGTCAATGAGCGAAATACACCCCCTGCACAAATGTGGAGTTTGTGCAAGGGGGATTTTTCGTCTTCGGATAGTATGCAACGGGTTATAATACTGTTTCTTGATAAAATGGTTAGAAAACCATTTTATTGCAGGATGAATATCCTGCTTAGCCTTCGGCGGCAAGAACAGTATTACAGGTTATTTCTTGGCGGCTTTGCCGCCATGCCGCTTACCAGCGGCATAATAAAACGGTTAATCCGTTTTATTAGAAATA
>JAZSAO010000245.1:0-4966 GCA_045601945.1 Faecousia sp.
GGATGCTCGGTGCCCTTGAAAACCTTCAGGCGGCCCAGAGCGGCGCGGCCGATGGTGTTCTTGGGGAGCATGCCCTTAACAGCGAGCTCCATTGCGAACTCGGGACGCTCTGCCATGAGGGTCTTGTACTTGGTCTCCTTCAGGCCGCCGATCCAGCCGGAGTGATGACGATAGTACTTCTGATCCAGCTTCTTGCCGGTGAGGATAGCCTTGTCGGCGTTGATGACGATGACGTAGTCGCCACAGTCAACGTTGGGGGTGAAGTCTGCCTTAACTTTGCCGCGCAGGATGTTAGCGACGGTAACAGCAGTACGGCCCAAGGGCTGGTTTGCTGCATCGACGATGTACCACTTGCGCTGCACATCTTCTTTTCTGACCAGGGTAGTGGACATGATGTTTCCTCCGAATATAATAATAAAATATTTTGACAAATGGGAAATTTTTGCGTATAATCTACGCGAAGCCTCCTTTTTATATCACATAAAAAAACGAATGTCAAGGACTTTTTTAAAAAATTTTACGACACATAGAGAGAACTCGCAAATGCTCTTGTTTTCTCTGTTTTTCTCTTGTTTTCTCACTGTCTAATTTTCGCAAAAAATCCAAATACAGAAAGGATCTGTTTAAAAATGCAAAAGATGATGGGCATGGTGCGCCGCTGCGTGGATGACTATAAAATGATCGAAGCCAATGACCGCATTGCTGTTGGTCTTTCCGGCGGAAAGGATTCCATTGCACTTTTGGCTTTGCTGGCGGCTATGCGGGAGTATTACCCCCTGCCCTATGAACTGACCGCCATTTCTATCGATCTGGGGTTTGGTATGGACTTTTCGCCCATTGCCCGTCAATGCGAGGAATGGAATGTCCCGTTTAAAGTTGTTAAGACGGAAATTGCCCCTATTATTTTCGACTATCGGAAGGAAAAGAACCCTTGCTCCATGTGCGCCAAAATGCGCAGAGGTGCCTTAAATCAGGCACTGTTAGATCAGGGATTCTCAAAGATCGCTTTGGGCCACCATTATGACGATGCCGTAGAGACCTTTCTCATGAATCTGCTGTACGAAGGACGGATCGGCTGCTTCCAGCCGGTGACTTTCTTGGATCGCACGGGTGTGACCCAGATCCGTCCCATGATGTATCTTAGCGAAAAAACCATTACCAACTTTGTGGAGCGGGAAGGGCTTCCCATTGTCCACAACCGCTGCCCTGTGGACAAGCGTACCAAGCGTCAGGAGACCAAGGATCTTATCGCAGATCTGCAACAGAAGTACCCGGATCTCAAGAATCGGATCTTCGGTGCTATGCAACGACTCCCTTTGGTGGAGTGGGATATTAAGAGATAATTTACAGAATAGATACAGCTTTCCTTTATAATCCGGAGACAGAAGCGTTTTCGGTACTTGCGAAACAGATAGAAATGTGATAAAATAAGTAGAATGAAAAGATAACCCTTTGAAAGGTGTGACTAATTATGTCAGAAACTCAGATCCAGAAAAAAAGAATGCTTTCCGGCATTAAGCCCTCCGGCAGCCTGACCCTTGGCTCCTATGTTGGTGCTATCCGGAATTGGAAGGATCGTGCAGATGAATTCGACTGCTATTACTTTATGGCAGACCTGCATACCATTACTGTTCGGCAGAATCCTGCAGATCTTCGCCGCCGCTCCTTAGAGCAGTTGGCACAGTATATTGCTTGTGGCATTGACCCCGAGAAGAATGTTCTCTTTCTCCAGAGCCATGTTCACCAGCATGCAGAGTTGGGTTGGGTGCTCAACTGCTATGCCATGTTCGGCGAACTGTCCCGTATGACCCAGTTTAAGGATAAGAGTGCAAAGAATGCCGATAACATTAACGGTGGCCTCTTTACTTATCCCGCTCTTATGGCTGCAGATATCCTCCTGTATCAGGCGGATCTGGTGCCTGTTGGAGAGGATCAGCGGCAGCACGTAGAACTGACCCGTGATATCGCTCGTCGCTTCAACGGCGTTTACGGTGAAGTATTCAAGGTTCCCGAGCCCTATATCCCCAAGGTAGGCGCTCGCGTTATGAGCCTTGCCAACCCCGATGCTAAGATGTCTAAGTCCGAAGACGATGATCCCGGTCGCGTGACCCTCATGGATAAGCCTGAGGATATTATGCGCCTGTTCAAGCGTGCTGTTACCGACTGTGATACGGAAGTTCGCTATGATTGGGATAACAAGAAGGGTATTTCCAACCTCATGAGCATCTACTCTGCTGCTACAGGCAGAACCTATGAGCAGATCGAGGCCGAGTTTGCCGGTCGTGGTTACGGCGATTTCAAAAAGACCGTTGGTGAGGCAGTTGTAGAACTGCTCCGCCCCATCCGCGAGGAAGCAACCCGTCTGCTGGCAGACAAGGCCTATTTGCAGAAGGTCTGTGCCGAGGGCGCAGAAAAGGCAGCCTATGTGGCCGAAAAGACCCTGCGCAAGGTATATAAAAAGGTGGGCTTTGTCGCTCGCTGAGGAGGTCACAGATGGTTTTAGATTCTGAATTCATTGTGCGCCTGCTGTATACCATACTTGTGGCGGCGGGAATTTCCTGTGTCATAACACCCTTTGTAAAGTGGCTGGCAGGTCGGATAGGCGCCATGGATGTTCCGAAGGACAAGCGGCGTATGCATGATAAGCCCATTCCGCGTATGGGTGGCTTAGGAATCTTTATAGGATTCTTGATCAGCTTTTTGATTTTCGGAAAGCTGAACAGAGAATTGCAGGGAGTTCTGATTGGTGCTGTCATCATTGTAATACTGGGCATCGTGGATGATATTAAGACCCTTCGTGCGATTCCGAAATTCTTAACGCAGATCGTTGCGGCTATTGTAGTCGTAGCCCACGGGTGCCGTATTGACAATGTTTTGGGCTGGGAACTGCCCCTGTGGCTCAGTTACAGTGCCACTGTGGTATGGATCGTAATGCTTACCAATGCGGTAAATTTCATTGACGGCTTAGACGGCCTTGCGGCCGGTGTTTCTGCCATATCCGCAGGTTCTATGATGGTTGTGGCCCTGCTTCTGGTGCCGGAATCCAATGCAACGGCATCAGCTTTGGTTCTGGCGGCAATTTTAGGCGGTTGCATTGGATTTATTCCCTACAATTTCAATCCTGCATCTATTTTCATGGGAGATACCGGCTCAACTTTCCTTGGGTTCATGTTGGCTTCCATGTCGGTATTCGGTCTGTTTAAGACCTATACGATGATCTCTTTTGTGGTACCTTTCTTGGTATTGGGTCTGCCTATTTTTGATATTTGCTTTGCGGTAATTCGCCGTGTGGCAAAGGGTCAGAGTCCCATGCACGCAGACAGAGGCCATGTACATCATCGGCTCATTGATATGGGCTTCTCCCAAAAGCAGGCAGTTATGATTTCTTACCTGATCACCGTACTTCTGGGGATCAGCGCTGTGGTTCTCACGGATAAGGGAGAAATTCAAGCGTTGATTTTCTTTGCGGCGCTGGTTCTGGTAGGAACTGTGGGCTTGCAGTTGTTCATCATTAAGAATCATCACAGAAGACACGAAGAAGAGAATGAAGAGAGTAAGGAGCAGGAAAGCAAAAATGATAAAGAAGATTAAAGTTATGTCTGTTTTCGGCACCCGTCCGGAAGCGATCAAAATGGCCCCTCTGGTAAAGGCACTGGCAGACAGGGATTGCTTTGAAAGTATCTGCTGTCTCACCGGTCAGCACCGAGAAATGCTGGACTCTGTTATGGAGATCTTCAAGCTGAAGGGCGACTATGATCTGAACATTATGCAGAAGCAGCAGACTCTGTCTTCCATTACGACTCGCGCCATTCTGGGCATGGAGTCCGTTCTGCAGGAAGCAAAGCCGGATCTGATCTTGGTACACGGTGATACATCTACTACCTTTGCCGGGGCTTTGGCTGCTTTCTATCAGCAGATTCCCGTAGGCCATGTGGAAGCAGGCCTGCGTACTTATGATAAGTATTCTCCCTTCCCCGAAGAAATGAACCGTACTCTGGTTGGAGATATTGCAGAACTGCATTTTTCTCCCACCACTGCCAATGCAGAGAACCTGAAGAAGGAAGCCATTAAGGGCGAGATCTTCATTACCGGCAATACGGTTATCGATGCCATGAAGACCACTGTTCGGGAGGATTATCGCTTCTCTACAGAGATCCTCAATGAACTGGATTTTGAAAACCGTCGTGTCATCGTTCTGACCTGCCATCGTCGGGAAAATTACGGCAAGCCCATGCATGATATCCTCTCTGCTGTGCGGAAATTGGTAGAGACCCACCCCGAAGTAGAAGTGGTCTATCCCGTACACCTGAGTCCCGTCGTTCGGGAATGTGCCAAAGAAGAACTGGGCGGAATCGACCGTGTCCACCTGATCGATCCTGTGGATGTGGAAGAAATGCACAACCTTATGGCTCGTTGCTATTTTGTTATGACCGATTCCGGTGGACTCCAGGAGGAGGCTCCCGCTATGGGTAAGCCTGTTCTGGTTCTGCGGAAGGAGACCGAACGCCCCGAGGCTGTTGCCGCCGGTACTGTCAAGCTGGCAGGCGTGGAGTACGAGGATGTTCTGGCGCTGGGTGCACAGCTTCTGGAAGATGAGTCTCTGTATGCACAGATGGCACATGCCGTTAACCCCTACGGTGACGGCGAGGCCTGCGGCAGAATCGCCGATGCCATCGAATGGTACTTCCGTTTACGGGACGATAAGCCTGCGGATTTTATGCCCAAATAAAAAGACAAAAAAATTCAAAATAGTACTTGACAAATGCAGGGATTATGAGTATAATGATTCCTGCAAATGCGGGTGTAGCTCATCCGGTAGAGCGCCACCTTGCCAAGGTGGAGGTAGCGAGTTCGAGCCTCGTCACCCGCTCCATAAGATAATCCTGTCGAGTAATCGACAGGATTTTTTGCACATTCTTCTTTCTTCATTGAGAAACTCCAGATCTTCTGAATGAATTATTTCCTT
>JAZSAO010000246.1:0-3123 GCA_045601945.1 Faecousia sp.
GCAAGACAGAGGGTAGCTCCTGCTCCGTTTGCGGTGAAGTATTCAGCGCCCAGACCGAGATCCCTGCAACCGGTCATACAGTTGTGGTGATCCCCGGCACTCCTGCAACCTGTACCACTGCAGGTAAGACCGACGGAAGCTACTGCTCTGTCTGTAACGAGGTTCTGTCCGAACAGACGGTTGTCGCTCCCTTGGGACATACTGCAGTAACCGTTCCCGGAAAGGAAGCTACCTGCCTAAGCTCCGGCTTGACAGAAGGTAGCACCTGCTCCACCTGCGGTATTGTTCTGGTACAGCAGACAGCCATTCCCCGTTTGGGTCACAGCTATATCTATACGGATAACGGTGATGGCACCCATACCGGTGCTTGTGAGCGATGCTCTAAGGCTCTGAGCCCTGCCGTTCATACGGAAGATGCAAATGGCGTTTGTACCCTTTGCGGAAGCGGTGCTTCTGCTCCCGAGGTGGTTACGAATATTAAGATCGGCCACACTCTGAATCTTGCCAGCGATATTTCCATCAATTATGCTGTTCAGAACGCTACTGTGGAGGGCTACGATAGCTTCTCCATGGAATGTACGATCCCTGTCTATGAAGGGAATGTGCAAACCGGAACGAAAACAGTCGTTTTACAGCCTGAACTGAGAGGCACCTATTACTATTTCATTTTGACGGGCATTACTGCCATCCAGATGGGTGACGTTATTGAAGCAAAACTGTGCATGACGAAGAATGGTGTGAACTATGTTTCTACCTCCGACCTCTATAGCGTGGCGACTTACGCCTATGCGCAGATGGGCAAGGAAGAGGCAAAGGATACTCTGAAAACTCTGTGCGCAGACCTCTTGATCTACGGCTCTGCCGCTCAGATTTACAAAGGCTACCGCACCGATGCCCTCTGCGACAATGCTATGACACCGGAACAGAGAGCATATTGCAGCGATGTGGAGTCTGTTGTCTTCGGCAACAATAATTCCGTTATGGATGATGTTGCAGAGCCTCAGATCACATGGGCAGGTAAGGCACTGAATCTGGAATCTAAGGTCATCTTAAAGTTTGTTATGGAGACAGCGGCTTATAGCGGCAATGTGGAAGATCTGACGCTCCGTGTAACCTATAGCGATTATAAGGGTGAGGAAAAAACGGTGATCCTTACCGACCCCACCTATTACGGTAATAACACCCGCTATGCCTTCGATTTTGACGGTCTGCTGGCTGCGGAACTCCGTACCGTAGTTAAGGTTGCTGTTTTTGCAGGAGAAGAACAGGTTTCTGCCTCTCTCTGCTACAGCGCCGATACTTATGGCAACAACAAGAAGGGGGACCTCTTGACCCTGTGTAAGGCTCTGATGGCCTACTCCGATGCGGCAAAGGCATATTTCGTAAAGTAATCTAAAATCTTCGCTCTAAAGGGCGGCAGAGATCACGAATCCCGTGTTCTCTGCCGCCTTGTGTTTTGTTAAAAAGTCGGAATGGAGAATTTTACAAATTGAGTATAGACAGGACGGTGTTCTTGTGTTATAATATTAGAAACCGCTTTAGCATAGTAAAAAGCAAAAGCGGAAAATAAATCGAAAAGGAGAAAACGTTATGAAACTGAGAAATCGCATTTTTGCAATCCTGCTGACTTTGGCCCTGATGCTGTCTGTGATGCCTATGGTATTTGCGGCAGAGCAGGTCACGGTTACCTTGGTCACGCCTTCCGGTACTACGACCGAAACCATGGAAGCCGGTGGTACCTTTACATTCCCTGTGGCTGAGGACTATGACGGATATTGGTACTATTGCTGGGTAACCCGCACCTACGAAAAGACGGATGGCTCTGATGTAGATGAGTTCTATTTTGAGAATGACTCCATAACGATCACAGAAGATTGCACCTTCTACGCATTGTACCTCTATGAGGCCGGAGATCTTGCAAAGCCCATTTTCTATTGGACCGGCAACATGGATGACTACAGTGGCGAATATGCTATTGTGGGTTTCAATCCCAATGAAGCGTGGGATGATTTCGACTACAATGCTCCCATTGCTTTTGACAAAGACGGAAATGCTGTTGATGTAGCGAAGGAACTGGGCGCTTCCGTGATCGACGACTATGATCAGTTCTGCAGTGCGGCAAAGAGCATCGTATATACCTTTGCAATTCAAAATGACGGAACCTATACCATCCGGAACTTGGAGAGCGGAAAGTACTTGGGACTCAACGGCTTTGTTTCTGCTCCCGACGCATATTGCTATTGGAATATTGTCTTGGATGATGGCTATGAGACGATTGTCAATGCCAAGAATTCCAACATGATTCTTCTGTATGATTATCTGGAGGAGGAATTCTCTGTGATGGATAACTCCGTTTACTACGGAGACGGACTCCTTCCCGGTGAATTGTTCTTCGTTGCACTGTATGCTCGTGAGACCAAGGATTATTTGTTCACGACTCAGGTTCCCGGCGTAGAGCCCGAACCCCCCATTGAATTGCCCGACCACGACTGCCCCTCCGTAAAGTATACGGATCTGAATCTCAAGGCATGGTATCATGACGGTGTGGACTTTGTCCTGAACAATGGTTATATGAACGGTGTTAGCAGCGATATCTTCCGCCCCGATGGCACCCTGAACAGAGCTATGGTGGCAACGGTTCTGTACCGTATTGCCGGTGAGCCTGCTGTAGAGGGCACCAGTAACTTCTCCGATGTAGAGGCAGGTACATGGTATACCAATGCTGTGATCTGGGCACAGGCCAATGGTATCGTTACCGGTTATACCGATAACACCTTCAAACCCACCAAGGAGATCACCCGTCAGGAAATGGCAGTTATGTTGGCCAGATATGCAAAGCTTCTGGGTATGGAAATTACCGGCGGCGATCTGAGCACCTACCCCGATGCAAAGGATGTTCCCTCTTGGGCAGAGGAATCTATGGCATGGTGTGTTGCTAAGGGCCTGATCAACGGTGTCCAGTCCGGTGGCGTATCCAGCCTGAAGCCCGGCAACAATGCAACTCGCGCACAGTTTGCTACCATTATCATGCGCTACCTGACTATGGGATAAATTTTACGGCATAGACTCCTGAGGCTGCCCTGTGGGCAGCCTCTTTTTTCTAAGAAAAATCCATTCTTTATG
>JAZSAO010000247.1:0-3214 GCA_045601945.1 Faecousia sp.
TTCAAAGATGGTTCCACTATGGGGACAGTCGGAGGGGGACAGGTGGAGTTTCTTGCTGCACAAGAAGCTTTGGAAGTAATGGAAAGCGGCAATACTGCGATCCGCTCCTTTGACCTAGCTCCTGCGCAGGTTGCATCTATCGGTATGGTTTGCGGAGGAAAGGTCACCATCTATTATCAGCTTCTGACCGCAGCGGAAATGCCGGTTCTTCTGGATATGAAGAAGGCACTGCATACCGATGAGAATGCATGGCTGTACTTGCTGATTCGAGAGGGGAGCGTTGAGTCCTTCCGTGTGGTATCCGGGGATGAAGCCTTAATGGATCCCGAACACTACTGTGCCAAAGCTGTTCTTGTAAAGGGCGAACCTTTGGAATATTACGAGCCTCTCATGCGAGCCGGTAGAGTGTATATTTTCGGAGGGGGTCATGTTGGTCAGGCTCTCGTGCCGATTCTTGCCGGAGTCGATTTCCGTGTTACTGTGTACGATAAGCGTAAGGAACTTGCAACTAAGGAACATTTTCCTTGTGCGGAAGAAGTCATCTACGGAGACTACGAGCATATTTTCGATAAAGTTACCCTTAAGCCTACTGACTATGTAGTGATCATGACTCCCGGTCATGAGTCTGATTATGCCCTTTTGGAACAGGTCCTTCGGTGTGAGACATCCTATGTAGGATGCATCGGATCACGTCATAAGATTGCACGGACACAGGCACTTCTCCGTGAGGCCGGCATTTCCGAAGATCGGATCAAGAGCGTTCATTCTCCTATTGGCCTTCCTATTGGTGCCCAAACCCCTGCGGAGATCGCCATCTGCATTGCCGCAGAGATGATCCTCCACCGTTCTCAGAATCCATGATGCAGCGTTGGAGTGAAGACACCATCCGCTTTATGGAGGATGCGTCGGAGTATGGGAATTATCATAAAGAACTGGCTCGGATCTTACTGCCCTATTTGCCTACAGACGGGCATGTCTGCGATGCAGGCTGTGGGTTGGGACATCTTGCGTTAGAGCTTGCTAAGGAATGCAAGGCAGTTACTGCAGTAGATGCTTCCGCTAATGCTCTTAGAGGGATCATGGCCCGGGAACTACCGGATAATCTTCGGGTTTTGCAGGGGGATATCTTCTCTATGAAGGAATCTTACGATGCTATGATTTTCTGCTACTTTGGGAAAGCCGAGGAGATCCTAAGCATAGCAAAGACCGGGCGCGCAGAAAAGATCCTTGTGGTACGCCGAGATTGCAGTGTACACAGCTTTTCGGGCTCAACAGTTCCGCGGAAGACGCATAGTATTAATTTGTTGAGACCCATTCTGGAAGAATTGGGAATCCCTTATTTCTCTCGTAATATTACTCTGGAATTGGGGCAGCCTTTCCGAAACATGGAGGATGCCTTACGCTTCTTTTCTCTGTACAACAAGAGTGATAAGCCTATTTTGACAGAGGAGTTAGAGGTAAAAATAATTCCTACAGGAAGGAAAGATTTTCCCTTGTACTATCCCAATGTCCGGGATATGGAACTGATCATCTTTGAGACAAAAAATATTTATGAAAAAGTGTGATTTTTGCTTGCTTTTCAATGAAAACCATGTTATAATGTGCTCGAAAATAAGATGGAGGTCTAAATATGAACGATTATATAAATGAAAAGTTGCAATATGATACTCCCACTGCTCAGATCGTGATCTTTCCTTTACAGGATGTTTTGACTACCAGCGGCTATGGCCCTATTATACTTCCTGACGATGAGTGGTAACGTAGACCGGATGTTTTTTCAAAATGGAGAATACGGCTATTTGATCCACCTTCTTCGCTGTGGGATCTACGGAGACATTCCTGAGGAACTTCCTGAAGGGATGTCTTTCCATAAGGTATATGAATATGCTATGGAACATGATGTGGCCAATATTGCTTTCTATGCTGTTGAGAAGTTGGAACATAAGCCGGAAACACAATTGTATGATACATGGAAGGTGCGTCGAGACCTTGCTCTTGTGAGAGATATGAATCAGGAGTTTGCTCGACAAGAACTGATCCAAGCATTCACAGACCGCGGTATCCTATGGAAAGAACTCCAAGGAACGGTGTTAAAAAAGCTTTACCCCAGACCGGAATATCGCACCATGTCCGATTTAGATTTTATCGTAGAACAGTCTCGACTGGAGGACTGTGGTGAGATTCTTGAGTCTCTGGGATATCGTTGTCAGCAACAGGGAGATTTTGAGATCGATGGTGTCCGAAAGCCGGACCTTTTTGTAGAGATCCATACGGATTATTTCTCTAAGAGTTCTCAATATTACGGCCTTATGGACCTGTCTTTTTCTACAAATGACTCTACGGGTACAGAGGGGTTGACAGAACTGTATCTGTATAATATTCTCCATACTGCGAAGCACTATTTTGCAGGTGGTTGTGGGATCCGTAGGGTTTTGGATATGTATTATTTGGATGTGTATTACAGGGATCAAATAGACCGTGAGAATGTTAACAGAATCTTAGAAAAGGCAGAACTTTGCCCCTTTGCGAAAGAACTTTCGAGTTTGGGTCGCTGTTGGTTCGGTAATGAAACACGAGACGAGGCAATAGCCATCATGGAACAGTACATTTTAGAAGCAGGACTCCATGGTACACGGGAAAATTTTATTAGCAGCAAGCTAAGCCGGATTCAAAATGGAAAAGATTTCTCTTTTGCCTCTAAGGTGAAATATTTGCTTTCCAGATTGTTTCCCGGAGATGCGGTTATGCTACGAAACTATCCTTCTTTGAGAAAATACAGGATTTTATACCCCTTTTGTTGGGTTCATCGAATAGTCTGTATGCTTTTTGGGAAAAACAGAGAAGCCTCTTTACGAGATCTTCAATTGGTGTTGGAATCCGATCACGATCAAAGACTCATTTCCGAAAGGAAAAGGAAATAGAATCACCGATGGGATGCTTTCAAACTTTGAGGCATCCCTGTTTTTAATTTCTCACAAAAGTAAAATAATACTTGATTTTTAAAAAATCTGTGCTATAATATTCCGGAATGGAGGCTTAGCTCAGCTGGTTAGAGCGCCTGCTTCACACGCAGGAGGTCACTGGTTCGAGTCCAGCAGTCTCCACCAAGCAAAAAAGTCCACCCAACAGGGTGGGCTTTTTTGTTTGTTTTTTGTTTTCTTCGCCGCCTTGCACTATTGCGCTTTTTGGTGTAGAATAGCCGGAGAACAACGAG
>JAZSAO010000248.1:0-11903 GCA_045601945.1 Faecousia sp.
CCGGGACGGGAAATAACACTGGGGGTGGGCTCTACTCGCTCCTTGGGTTTTGCAGAGCGAGAGGCGGAAGACAGTGCGGTTTTGGGAGCAGCAGGGGCTTCATCGGGGGCTTCGTAAGTGACCTTGACCTCAGCGGGGGAGGAACCGATGCCGAAAAGTCCCTTTTTAGCGGTCTTCAAAACCTCGACCGACACACTCTCTCGTTCCAGCTTCAGCTGTTCCAGAGCGGCATTGATGGCGTCATCAATGGTCTTGCCGGTGGTGATGATAAACTTTTCCATATATTCTCCTTATAATGATGGGGATCATTCATGGTGATTGCCGTAGTGATCGGCGGAATATGCACGACCACGAGCGTAGGGACGACCGGGTTCGCCACCGGGGAACTCGTTGGATTCCTCGGGTTCTTCTTCAACAATACCCATTTCCAAACGCTTTTTGTTTTCGTAATCCTTTGCAGCGGCTTCCCGTTCCTGCTTCTCACGGAGTTGCTGCTTCTTTTTGCTGTTGGCATTGATGCCGTCAGGGTTTGCGGCACGTTTTGCGGCACGGATACGCTCTTTTTCTGCTTCTTCAGCAGCAAATTGAGCGGCTTTTTCGCGCTTGATTGCATCTTCTGCATCATAGACCTTACGATAGTGAGAGGTAAGGATCACATCCTGAACAATGCCGAAGACGGATTGTGCGATCCAGTAGACGGAAATGCCTACGGGGAACATGAAACCGAAGAAGACAGACATCAAAGGCATGAGCATTTGCATGGTCTTTCCGGTATTGGCAGCGGACTCTGCAGCAGCAACATCTCGTTCGCCCTTTTCGTTGCTGATAACGGTATTGTTCATCTTGGTGCTGATGAACATGGACAGATAGTTCAGTCCACCGGAGATCAGGGGGAACAAGGCTCCACCAATAGCAGACCAAGTTGTCATGGTCCAAACCTGCCAACTGGGGATCTGACCGAGGTCAATGCCCCAGAGAGATAGTTTCAGGGATTCAAGGCCTTCAACAATACCTGCACCGTAGGTTTCGATGTTGCCGGCAACCGTAAACTGCCAGTAGTAACCGACCTTATCCAAAGCCAGACCTTCCATAGTGGAGTAGACATCTTTCAGCTTAGCAATGATGTCAGCATCTAAATGAAGAATGTAGGTCAAAGGCTCCTGAACAACGCGATACAGGGGAATGATGATCAACAGGGGCAGGATGGACCAAATACATCCACCGAACATGCTGACGCCTTCTTCTTTGTAAAGCTGGCTGACAGCTTGCTGATAACCCTGTTTGTCATCGCCATAAGCGAGTTCCAGCTGTTTCAGCTGGGGTTGCAGGCGTGAGGTTTTCATCATGCTCTTTTTGCTCTTGGCGCTGGCAGGGAACAGGATGATCTTAACTGCCAGAGAGAACAGGATCAGAGCGAAACCATAGTTGTTTGTGAAGTTATAGAAGAACTCCAAAACATAGCCGAAAATTGTTTTGATAATATTACCCATTATGTTCTCCTAAATTTGAGTGGGTTAAGGTACGGGGTCATAAAAATCCCCGTGGTTGAACGGGTTGCACCGAAGTAACCGCTTGAAGGTCAACCAGCCGCCTTTTAAGGCACCATATTTCTCGATTGCTTCCAGACCGTATTCCGAGCAGGTAGGAATAAAACGACATTTTCCGGGAAAGGCAGGAGAAATATGTTTGCGATAAAAACGGATCAGAGACAAAAGGAGTTTTTTCATAGGAGCAGTTCCAATTTTCCGCATAATTGGCGGAAATTCCGTTCCAGTAGGGAGAAGTCAGCATCAATGGTTGCAGAGCGAGCAACGACCACAAGATCGTATCCCTGTTTGAGATCAGATTCAACGTTGCGATAGATCTCACGCAGACGGCGACGAATGCGATTGCGAACAACGGCATGTCCCAGCTTTGTGCTTACAGTAAAGCCCAGACGGGAAACATTGGTGCCGTTGGGGCGGCAATAAACCACCATATAACGACTTCCGGCACTGGAACCTCTGTGATAGAGGCGGCGGAATACTGCATTTTCTTTTAGGGAGACGGTATGCAGCATATTGACTCCTTTCGGGTAGGGAAAAAGGCGAACAGATCTCTCCGTTCGCCCCTGGTTGATGTTACAAGCAGTACGGTGCGGTCACGATTCCGGATCCGAATCAAGGGGAGCCGAATTAGGCGGACAGGACAGCTCTGCCTTTTGCACGGCGGCGAGCAAGAACCTTGCGGCCGTTGGCGGTAGCCATTCTCTTGCGGAATCCATGAACCTTTGCGCGATGGCGCTTTCTGGGCTGATAGGTACGCAGCATCTCGTGTACACCTCCTGTAAGATTATGCTCAACACGCATAGCGTGTAGCAATCAAAATAACACATTTATATGCGCGGGAAACCCATGCACATACTCATGCCAGAGTATTATACAGCAAAGAATAGGAAAAAGTCAACAACAAATTTTAAAAATTCAAAAATAGTAGGAGAAAAATAGGAACTCTACCAAATGTTGGGTCAATTTCATTGCGATTCAAGGAAAATGGGCAAATCGGGCGCCGCAAAAGTGAATAAGACCAGACTTGCTGCGTACAGGATCAGGAGCATTAGTGCAAAACCGCCGATTTTCTCCGGTTTTTTCTTTTTATAAAGCCATCGGGCAAGGCAGTAGCCGAAGAGCATACATATATAATATAGACTAATATCCACCCACAGGGACTCGATCCCCATAGCTTTAAGCCCATAGAAGGATGCAAGCAGCAAAGCAGGACTTGCCAGCAGCGCAATAAAGAAGCTACTCCAGAACCGCTCCTTATGCTTTCTCTTCCCGGAAAGAACCGTCGCCCCAACCACCATAGGCCAGAACAACAGCTTCAGATGTTCCCACACACTTTCGTTAATAGGGGAAATCAGTGCCGCCAAAGGCGTTGGAAACAGATCATAGAGAAAATGCAGCGCCGTACCTGCCAAAGACGTTATAAGAAAAACTAAAAACATCGTAATATCCCTCCTGTTTTATCTTATGATACAGAGGATGTGTGATATTCGTAGAAAGGTAAGAAATAAAAGTCTGCCATTACAGTAACGGATCGAATCAGACAAGGGAATATCACGTAAGATGATTTTTGTACAAAATACTGAAATGACGCACTGGGAAAGCGTTTACATATAAAGATGCTGAAACAGTTGCTGAAAATTTCTTCAGGGGCTTTACTTTTTTTCTTTAGTGTGGTAGGATGTTAAGAAGTCTATAAGGAAAAAGTTTTCTTTATTGACAAGAAATGGAAGGAGACGTAACAAATCATGAAGAAAATCAGCTTGAAACTTCTTGCGATGCTTCTGGTTGCAGCTATGCTGTGCAGTATGTTCCCTGTTGTTTCTTTCGCAGCAGAAGAAGATCCTGCAAATCAGGAAATCTCCAAGAAGGCAGAAGCCATCATCGAGGCTGACATCTGGAGTAAGATCGATCAGTTCGAAGATGACAACATCATTGAGACCAAGGATGCCCCCGTATCCGTAGAGGACTATGCAGAACTGTCCGACGAGATCGAATCTTTGGTCAAGCAGTCCGAAACCTATGTTGAGGGTACCGTTGTCCGTAACGGCGACTTCTTCACTTGGGAAACCAGCGAAGGCATCGTCTGCGGCTATTCTCCCGAACTGCGCTACAGAACCCGCAACTTGTCCGAAACAGGTAACGACAACACCACTGTAGAGAATTTCGGCACAAAGGCAGCACCCTCCGATAAGGACGTATTCCTGATCGCTCCCTACTATGGCTATGACTCCAGCTTCACCAATCAGTACAAAAACGAAGCTTCCTCCATTGCCAGTGCTACCGGCGGCAAGTACACCCTGTACGAAGGCACCAATGCTACCATCACCAACATTGCCAATGCTATGCAGAATGGCGGCGTCGTTATTTTTGACTCCCATGGTATTACCGACTACCAGAACGGCGATGACTATGTTTCCCGCGCAAACTCTTCCTATCTGTGCCTGAAGTCTTCCACCGGTATTACCAGTTCCGACATGGCTGCGGTTTCCGGTACCTATGGCACCTATTACCATGCATTTAACGGTGGTTCTGCCTACTGTGTTGACGGCACTGCCATTAAGAACCATATGAGCAAGGCTGCTCCCGGCACCATCCTGTGGATGGCGATCTGTCTGGGTATGGCTACCAACGGTCTGTGCACTCCTATGCGCAATGCAGGTGTCGAGGTCGTTTACGGTTATTCTCAGTCTGTTTCCTTTACCGGTGACTATAAGTATGAGACTTACTTCTGGAATAAGATGAAGTCCGGCTCCGATGTAAAGACTGCGATCTCTTACATGAAGTCTGCTTCCGGCTCCAACTGGGATCCTGCATATGCAAACTACTCTCTGTCTCAGGCTAAGTCCTACTATGTTGCATTCCCCATCGTAGTTTCCGATCAGGACAGCTATCCCGGCCAGGGCAAGGTAGATGCAGTCCAGACTGTTTATTCTACCTATAAGCTCATCGATAACTCCGGTTCTACCACTCCCACCACGCCTCCCACAACGGCTCCCGACGATGGCGGCTCCGTGGAGACCTATACCTACAATCTGGTTACATCTGCAAGCAATCTGACCGCAGGTGAGTACATCATCATCACGGTTGGCTCTGACGGCGGCTATTATGCCCTGTCTACGACGCAGGATAGCGCGTATTCTTGCATTCAGAGTATTAAGGTTGGACTGTCCAGCGTGGCTACTGCCATTACTTGCGACAGCACCTCTGTTCCTTCCTTTGCATTTAACCTCAAGGGCAATGCCAACGGCTTCACTTTGAGCAACAGCAATGGATCCCTGAATGCATATTCTGGCAGTGACGGTGTGGGCCTGTATTACGGCACTGCATCTACTTGGACCGGCACCTATAACTCCTCTTCTAAGGGCTTCACCCTGAAGAGCGGCAGCACCTACATGTCTCTCCGTGATGATGCCGGTATCAACGGTGACAACGGTTATCCTGTTTTTGCGATTGCCGGCAGCACTTCCACCGGTAGCACCTTGATGCATCTGTATAAGCGTGAAAATGCCGGTACTTGCTCCCACAGCAGTACTTCTACCACCACTACGCCCGCAACCTGCACCACTCCCGGCGCCAATGTCGTGACCTGCAATGCCTGTGGCACCGTAGTCAGCAACACCACTATCCCTGCTACCGGCCATAACATCAGCTACACCAGCAATGGAAACGGAACTCATAAGCTGTACTGCTCCAATTGTAAGGCCAGTGACACTGCTGATTGCACATATACCAACAATGTATGTAAGTATTGCGGATACACCAACAGCAACAGCGGTACCGAGACCACATCCGATCGTTATGTACTGGTCACTTCTGCAAGCAACCTGACTGCAGGTGAATACCTGATCATGACGACGGCTACCGGTTCTTATGCCGGTGATTACGGCTATTATATTATGACAACTACGGCAGATACCGACTATACCGCAATACAGTCTGCCGGTTTGAACTTTGATTCCCTGCCTACGGGACTCCTTCTGGATCCCTCCGCTACATCTAAGTATGTATGGACCCTTAGCGGCAACGCCAACAGCTTCACCCTGAAGAACAGCAACGGTTCTCTGGAGGGCGGCCTGTCCGATAGCAATGTTTATCTGCGATACGGTACTGCATCTAAGTGGAAGGCTACTTATAATGCTACCAACAAGGGCTTCATCCTGAATAACGGTACTGTGAATATGGTTCTTCGTGACGATATCGCTACTACCGGTGCCAACGGAGCGCCTCTGTTTGTAGTAGATCCTTCTACCAATACAACAGTCTATATGCACCTGTATAAGAAGGACACCGGAGAGACCCAGTGCTCTCACAGCAATACCTCCACTTCCGTCATTCCCGCAAGCTGCACCGAAGACGGTGAGACCATCGTAACTTGTGATGATTGCGGCGAAACTGTGGAAACCACTGTGATTCCTGCAACCGGTCATAATATTAAGACCACTACCACTGCTGCAACTTGCACCACTGCCGGTAAGACTGTAGAGTACTGCACCATTTGCGGCACTACCATTAAGACCACTACCATCCCCGCAACCGGTCATACCTCCAAGACCACGACTACCCCCGCAACCTGCACCACTGCAGGTAAGACAGTGGAGACTTGCACCACTTGCGGCACTACCATTAAGACTACCACCATCCCCGCAACCGGTCATACCTCTAAGACAACTACCACTGCACCTACTTGTACAGAAAACGGTAAGACTGTAGAGACCTGCACCACTTGTGGCATTACCATTAAGACGACCACAACTTCTGCACTGGGTCACGACTACACTTATACCTCCAACAACGATGGCACACACGCAGTTGGATGCTCCCGTTGTATCTACAAGGATACTGCAGATTGCACTCTGGTGGATAACACCTGTGGCGATTGCGGCTACACTGCAGAGGGCGAACTCCCCGAGATCCCCGAAGAACCCGAGATCCCCTCTGAACTGGCACCCGGCAAGTACGTGATCGCCGCTAATGTAGACGGCACTTACTATGCAATGGCAAACGTATTTGCAAGCAAGATCGTCGGCACTCCCATTACCGTTGAAAACGGTATGATTTCTGCCGCTGATGCAGAAGGCTACGTCGTGATTCTGGACGAAGTTGACGGCGGCTGGAGCATCGAAGGAGCCGACGGCGTCTATCTGAAGTATAACTCTTCCACAAATCTGGCAAAGACGGACGCTCCCTATGCATGGACTATTTCCGCCGGCACAAACGGCACCTGGCGCGTTGAGGCACAGACCGCCGGTCGCGGACTGGTATTCAGAGCCAAGACCTATAATCAGTTCGGTGGTTATGCCCTGAGCAATTGCACCGAAAGCAGCGTGGAATATTTCGACGTTGAACTGATCCCTGTTGAAGATGGTACTTCTTCCGAGCCCGAAGCATTCCATGTAGATATCATGCATACTTTGAATCTTGCAAGCGACATTTCCATTAACTACGCTGTAGCAATCGAGCAACTGGAAGGCTATGACAACTTCTATCTGGAATGCAAGATTCCTACTTACGAAGGAAATACCCTGACCGGAAGCAAGACCGTAATCATCGATCCGGTTCTCGTGGACGACTACTACTATTTCACCATGGATGGACTCAAAGCAATACACACCAACGATGAAATCGAGAGTGTCCTCTATGCATTCAAGGGAGATAAGGAATATACTTCCAATACAGACCTGTACAGCATTGCTATCTATGCATACAATCAGCTGAGCAAGACTGCTGCCGGCGCAAAACTAAAGACAGTTTGCGCAGAACTCCTCCGCTATGGTGCAAAGGCTCAGCTCTTTAAGGGCTATCGTACCGATGCTTTGGCAGATGCTCGTATGACTGCAGAGCAGGTTGCCCTCTTGGGTAATCTGGAAGAGGTTAAGTTCGGCAATACAAATACCGTTCTGAGTGATCTTGCAGAGCCCACCGTTACTTGGGTCGGCAAGAGTCTGGACTTGGATTCCAAGGTAACCCTCCGCATGATTGCAAACCTCAGCAATTATACCGGCGATGTGGAAGATCTGGTTGTCAAGGTTTCCTACATCAATCTGGAAGGCGAAGAAGTGACCGCTACTCTCAGCGATGCAACTGTATACGACGCAGCAAAGAACTACTACGCATTTAACTTTGATGGATTCCGTGTTGCAGAACTTCGCACTGTACTTTCCGCAGCGGTTTATGCAGATGGCGTTCAGCTGTCTCCCACCCTGCAGTACAGCATGGACTCCTACGGCAACGGCAAAACCGGCGCTTTGCTGACCCTGTGCCGTTCTCTGGTATCCTATGCAGATGCTGCAAAAGCCTTTTTCGTAAACTAATTCCCTGATACCCTTCGGAGCCATCCCGTTCATCCGGGATGGCTCCTTTTCCATGAATCGGTGAATTTATGCATGTTGCATATAAAATCGATGATCGTGTCCAAAAACGTTATGCAACAACGGTATAATTATGAAATTATGCCCTGAATAAAGGTATAAAAATAGAAAATGGGGAGCAAATATCGTCAATCTGCACAAATGTCGTGTTTGTGTAAGGGTTTACAAAAATGATATTCCAAAATAATCACGAAAATGCATGGATGGTATTTACATTCATCGCATGACGTGATATCATGTACGAAACACCAAGGGGAAAATATTCCCAAAACGACAGATTGGTGTAAATTTGGAAGGAGATGTGTTGAATGAAAAAGACCATCATGAAGATTATGGCGATCGTTCTGACAGTTGCTATGCTGTGCGGAATGCTTCCTGCATTCGCATCTGCAGCAAAGGCAGACGTTGCTCCTGCAAAGGGTATCTCCAAGAAAGCCGAAACCCGTATCAACAATGATATTTGGAGCAAGATCGACAATTTCGAAGACGAGAACATCGTTGCTACCCGTGGCAAGGTTGTTACCGTTCAGGATTACGCAGAGTTGTCTTATGACATCGAGGCTCTGGTTAAGGAATCCGACACCTATGTAGAAGGCACCATCAACCGTAACGGCGACTTCTTCACTTGGGAAACCACCGAGGGCATCGTTTGCGGTTACTCTCCCGAACTCCGTTTCAAGACCCGCAACAACGCCGAAGTCGGCAATGACTTTGTGGAAACCACTTCTTATGCAAAGAAGGGCGGCAGCCCCACTGCTAAGGACGTTTACCTCATCGCTCCTTACTATGGCTATGACTCCAGCTTCACCGATCAGTATAAGAACGAAGCAAACTCCATCGCAAAGGCTACCGGCGGTGAGTATAAGCTCTACTCCGGCACCAATGCTACCCTGACTGCTGTTGCTACCGCAATGCAGAACGCAGCCGTTGTTATTTTCGACTCCCACGGCATTACCGACTACTCCAACCGTGAAGACTATGTCTCCCGTGCAAATACCTCCTACCTGTGCCTGAAGACCTCTACCGGCATCACCAACTCCGATATGGCTGCTGTTTCCGGCACCTACGGCACTTATTACCATGCTTTCAATGGCGGCTCCTCCACCTACTGCGTAGACGGCACCGCTATTGCCAACCACATGACCAAGTCTGCTCCCTCCAACCTGGTTTGGATGGCAATTTGCCTTGGCATGTCCACCAGTGGTCTGAACGCTCCTCTCCGCGCTAAGGGCGTAGAAGTCGTTTACGGCTACTCTCAGTCTGTTTCCTTCACCGGCGACTATAAGTACGAGACCTACTTCTGGAACAAGATGAAGGCCGGTTCCGACGTTAAGACTGCTGCTTCTTACATGAAGTCTGCTGCAGGCTGCAACTGGGACCCCGCTTACTCTTCCTACTCTCAGTCTCAGGCTAAGAGCAACTACGTTGCATTCCCCATCGTTGTTTCTGACGAGGACGTATATCCCGGCCAGGGCAAGGTTGACGCAGTTCAGACTGTAAAGTCCACCTACACTCTGTTCGGCTCCAACTCCGGTTCTTCCTCCGGATCCTCTTCCGGTTCCAACTCCGGTTCCAACTCCGGTTCTACTTCCACTTCCGGCAATACCTACACTCTGGTTACCTCTGCAAGCGAACTGACTGCAGGCAACTACATCATTCTTGCCAATGCTGATGGCGCATATGCAGGCAACTACAACTACTACGCACTGACCACTTCTAAGGATAGCTCCTATGCCGCTATGGCAGCAGAGGGTCTCAGCTTTGATAGCCTGCCCACCAGCCTGACCTGCGATGCTTCCGCAGCATCTTATTATGCATGGACTATGACCGGTAGCCGTACCAGCTTCACCCTGAAGTCCGGCAGCAACTACCTGATCAGTGCTTCCGGCTCCACCAAGCTGACGCTGAGCACCAGCTCCACTTCTTGGTCCGGTTCCTACTCCTCCAGCTATCAGGGCTTCACCGTTAAGGGCAACAGCCGTTATATCTCCCTCCGTGACGATATCGACACCACCGGTGCTAACGGTCTCCCCCTGTTCTGCACTGTAAGCTCTACTTCTTCCGGTACCACCTACCTGCACTTCTACAAGCAGGGCGGCACTTCCTCCGGTTCTTCTTCCGGCTCCGGTACCACCACTTGCACCCACAGCAGCACTACTACTTCTACCACCAATGCTACCTGTACCGCTACCGGTAAGATCACCAAGACTTGTAAGTCTTGCGGTAAGGTCGTAAGCACCGAGACCATCCCTGCTCTGGGTCACAGCTATAAGTACACCAGCAATGGCAACGGTACTCATAAGATCACCTGCACTCGCTGCTCCTATTCTTCCAGCGCTAACTGCTCCTACAGCAGCAACAAGTGCACCTACTGCGGCTACACCAACGCTTCTTCCGGCTCCGGTTCCACTGCTTCCGGCATCACCAGCGGTCAGTATGTTATCGCTGCTAAGGTTGGCAACACCTACTACGCAATGTCCAATGCATTTGCAAGCAAGATCTCCGGCAAGGCTGTTACCGTTTCCGGCGGCTATGTTACCTCCGATGCATCTGCATACGCTGTGAACATCACCAAGAACGGCAGTTCCTACACCATCGACAACGGTACCAAGTACCTGAAGTACTCCTCCAGCACCAACTTCACCACCAGTTCCACCGCTTATAACTGGAACATCACTGCCGGTACTCACGGCACCTACCGTATCACTGCTTCTTCTGCAAGCACTCGCGGCATTATCTTCAGCACCAGTGCTGCTAAGTTCGGTGCATATGCAACCAGCAATGCTACTGCAACCTCCAGCATCTACTATGATGTAGAGATCCTCCCCATCAAGAGTTCCGGTTCTTCTTCCGGCTCTTCTTCCGGCTCTTCTTCCGGTTCTACCACTACCACCGGAACCAAGACCTATGAACTGGTCACCAGCGCTTCCGCACTGACTGCAGGCGAATACATCGTTCTGGCAGCCGGCACCGGCAGCTATGCAGGCAACTACGGTTACTATGCTCTGACCACCCAGAAAGACGGCTCCTACGCTGCAATGTCCGCACAGGGTCTGGGCTTCGAAAGCCTCCCCTCTGCACTGACTTGCGACACTTCTTCCGCTTCTGCATTCGTATGGACTATGACCGGTAGCCGCACCAGCTTCACTCTGAAGTCCGGCAGCAACTACCTCATCAGCGCTTCCGGTTCTACTAAGCTGACTCTCAGCAGTTCTTCCACTGCATGGTCCGCTACCTACACCTCCAGCGCTCAGGGCTTCCGCGTAAAGGGCAACAGCCGCTACATTTCCCTCCGTGATGATATCAGCACTGTAGGCGACAATGGTAGCCCCCTGTTCTGCACCGTAAGTTCCACTTCTTCCGGCAGCACTTACCTGTACTTCTACAAGTGCACCGATTCTAAGGCTGACGCTGAGGCTACTCAGACCGCTGAAGATCTGGTCATCACTGCTAAGACCTATAAGAACACCAGAACCGGTGTTGATGCAGGTTTCGCAGTTGCAGAAGAAGTTGCTGATTCCTACGACCGCATCTACGCTGTTGTTAGAATGGATGGCGAGTCCGCTATTGTTGAGGCAGAGAACGGTGTATTCACCTATGCTCTGGACCAGAGAGAGAAGACAGGTATCCTTGTTATCACGCTCTACGGTGAAAAGGACGGCATCACCTACGTTGGTGAGACCGATACTTGGACCATGGCAACCGCTACTTCCACTCGCTGATCATTTATTGATATAGCAACATCTAAATGAATTTTCCCTGCTGCAAGACTTCCTTGCAGCAGGGATTTTTCCATATCCGGTGCAAAAATTTTCGTTTGCCGAACTGTTCACCAAGTTGGTAAAGGCCCTTGCCTCTCCAATGGGAGAGGTGCCGCGACTGCGGCGGAGAGGGCAGTAGGGATTCCCGTTTTTGTACCGATTTCGTATTATACTGTTTCTTGATAAAATGGTTAGAAAACCATTTTATCGCAGGATAAATATCCTGC
>JAZSAO010000249.1:0-5120 GCA_045601945.1 Faecousia sp.
TGGTTGGCTTTTTTATACATCCACCATCTGCCCTCACGGAGCTTCCCGTTTGAAAAACAGCGGAAGCAGTGCTTCATTCACAATTTCCGCTTGTCTGTTCTGCCATATCGCCACAAGGGTGTCCCCACTTAAAATTTCATAATTGTCTCTGTCCATTTCGCCCCCCTCCTATGAAAGCTGATGATCGTTTCCTATACCTCCAAGAGCTGCAGCAATTCTTCCTTGGACATATCCAAGATAGCTGTATCATTATCTCCGGATACAACATTCAGGAGCGCAGCCTTCCGTTCCTGCAGATCCAGTATTTTTTCCTCAATGGTACCTTGTGCAATAAGCTTATATACATGAACACAGGCGCTCTGTCCAATACGATGGGCGCGGTCAGTTGCCTGATTTTGGGCCGCTTGATTCCACCATGGGTCATAATGGATCACCACATCTGCGGAGGTCAGGTTCAACCCGGTTCCCCCGGCTTTCAGGGAAATAAGAAACACCTTTGCACCACCTTGGTTGAACTCCTTTACCAGCTTCGCCCGTTCTTCCTTAGGTGTGGAGCCTTGGATGGTATAGTTGGAAATCCCCATTGTATTCAGACGGGAACGAAGAATGTCCAGCATAGAAGTGAATTGGGAGAACAGCAGGATCTGATGACCGTTGGATACCATTTCCTCGCACAGCTCCATGCAGGCATCCAGCTTGGCAGTCTCCCCTTCATAATTCTCGAAGGACAAATTGGGGTCACAGCAAATTCGCCGAAGCTGTGTTAAGCCCGCAAGGATCTGTAGCTTGCCCGTATCTCCCAGAGAATTTTTCAGGGCGTGGACTGCACTGTAATAGGTTTTCTTCTCTATTTCCCCAAGGGGGATACGATGAATATGCTCAATCTTGGGAGGAAGCTCTTTCAACACATCCTGCTTCAGACGACGCAACAGGAAGGGCTGCGCCAGTCTGCGCAACTGGTCAGAGGCCTCCGCATTTTTGCTTTTGATAATCGGTTTTTCCAGCTTTTCCACAAAGGTTCTGTGGGAGAATAAGTATCCGGGCATGAGGAAATCGAACAGATTCCACAGTTCACTGAGCCGGTTCTCAACAGGCGTTCCCGTAAGGACAAAACGCTGACGACAATTTATGGTCTTCACCGCTTTGGAAATCAAGGTGGATTGGTTCTTGATATGCTGTGCCTCATCTAAGATGCAGGTATAAAACTCTCGGCCCTCGTATTGAGCAACATCCTGTCTAAGGAGCTCATAAGATGTGATCCACACATCCCCCTGCCCCTCTTGGACGATCATTTGCTTCCGTTCCGAAGCCGTCCCGTAAATCATGGTAATACGCAGCTCGGGAGCGAATTTTGCAAATTCTTCTCCCCAGTTTAAAATTAAAGAGGTAGGACAAACGATTAAGGACGGAGTCTTGGTTTCCTCCCGTTTCAGGGATGCCAGAAATGCGATGGCCTGAACTGTCTTACCTAACCCCATTTCATCCGCAAGGATCCCACCGAAGCCGCAGCTTTCCAGGGTTTTCAACCAACGAAAGCCTGTCTTCTGATAGGGGCGAAGCACAGACTCCAGGTTCTCGGGAACAGTAAAGTCACTTTCCTCCACAGCCTTGAAATCTCGAATCATTCTGCGGAACTGTCGATCCCGTGTAACACGGAGGCTATCCTCCTTCCCCAGAACATTGTCTAAATACAGTGCTCTGAAGGCAGGAACCTTCAGTTCTCCCTTCTTCAGATCCTTGGGAGACAGTTGAAGCATATGTGCCATTTCTGCAAGCTTCTCGTAGGAACTGCCATCTAAAGGAAGGAATCGTCCATCCTCCAGCCGATGGTACTTTTTCCTCTTGAGCATGCTTTGATACAGGGCCTCCAGTTCCTCCGGTGGGAAGTCTCCGGTATTCAGGTCTAATAGCAGCATACCGTCGGACAGGGAGATCCCAACAGCAGATTGAGAGGAGGAAACCTGTCTCCCTTGCAATCTCTCGGAAATATAGACCTCCCCCGCCTCTCGGAATGCTTCTAAATGCTCTGTCAGGAAAGCATATGCCCTATCCTGCCCCTCGATCTCATAGGGATCAGACTCCGGATCAAAATAGTTCTCTGCCAAAATAGATGCCTGCTGTTCACGCCGTATATTTCGGCGGATATTAGGAGTAGAGGAAACCGACTGTCCTGCCGAAACCTCTGCTTCACCATAACGAAAGCTGATCCGCAGAGTCAGTCTATCCTCATCCATATCAAAATAGAAACAGGTATCACAATCCTCCGGCAAATGGTCTCGAATCAGCTCGTCCGGATCCTTTAGCTCTACATGTCCCTGAATTTTGGGCAGAACACAGCCGCAAAAAGTAGGAATATCCTCAAAAGCCATCTCCATAACCGGGTGTCCGTTTTCCAGCAAGGGGTAGACCCGAGTGCGGAATTCCTCACTGCAACGAATCAATCGACTACCACTGCACATATAGAGGGATTGGTGATTGCCAAAGGCGTGATAGCTATCATACATTTCCAGAGATAATCTGGCATAACCAGCTTCCTTTTCCAGCGAAACCGTGACCCGGGGATCCTCAGTAATAAACAGTCCTCCGCCATCAACAGTCTGTCCCTCCATCAGGCAGAAAAAGCGATCAAAGGCCTCTCCCCTCAGGGTAATCTCATTTTTCCCATCTTCGGAATAATACCGGCTATTTCCCCAAGTCCCCCACCTGTTAGATCGTGAGTTGGAATACTCATTCATAAGAATTCGTATCAGTTCCGAGGAGCTTTGGTCAAACTGTCCGATGCTATGGTTCAGGGAATAATTCTTCCCCAAAGCTACGGTTTCTCCCTTTTGAACACTTTCCAAAAGCTTTTGAATATCCTTGACAACATAGAGTTTTTCCTGTCCAACTCGAAATGTAATGGTGGGATATTCCGCTCCGTATCCAAAGCGAATAGAAGGAACCAGTTTCGCAGGAACAAGGGGCGGTTTCGGTGGATCCGCTTGTTGAATATAGCTTTCTAAAACTCTTGTGACATATCTGTCGGATTGTATTTTCACATTCTTCTCGGAATATTCGCGGACATAGGCAACCATAGCAGCAGCCATGTGCTTACAGCAACTACTTTTGGCAAATTGATAGCAGGAACAGTATCCCGAGAGCTGTCCGGAAGTTACTTCGCAGAACAATACCTCGGATAAGGTCGCTCCCAAAACCTGACATTTTACGGTAGGCATACCCTCCTCTACTGTTTCTTTCAGTCCATAGACCTGTCCTTTTTGATAGATGTCTATTCCCCGTTTTAGGGTTACTTCGTCAAACATATGTCGGAGATGAGCCATTTTTAAATCAATCATTGATTTCATCCTATCTCTCTTATATTTATTTCTAATAAAACGGATTAACCGTTTTATTATGCCGCTGGTAAGCGGCATGGCGGCAAAGCCGCCATGAAATAACCTGTAATACTGTTCTTGCCGCCATAGGCGGTGCAGGATATTCATCCTGCAATAAAATGGTTTTCAAACCATTTTATCAAGAAACAGTATTATTAGGTAATAACAAAAATATCGCCGGGTTGATATACCATGCACTGTGTTAATACAGGATTCTGAAATAGTCCAAATAGGCCTTGAAGCGGTCTTGGGCGGTGAGGCAGGTATCTGTGAGATAGCCTTTTTCCCGGTTCCATTCCTTGAGGCCGCGATAGTAATAGAGTTTCAAACTGTCCTCGATGATGAAGGGGACAATATTGTGCTTCAGACATTCCTTAAAGAGGATCAGACGACCGACACGACCGTTTCCGTCTTGGAAGGGATGGATGCGCTCAAAGGCTACATGGAATGCCACAATATCCTCGAAGCTTTTGTGGGGTATGGCATGATAGTCTGCCAATAGCTTGCGCATTTCATCGGCAACATTTTCGGGGAGGGTTGTGTCGTTCCCACCCACCTCGTTGGGTAGCTTCTTATATTCGCCCACAGCAAACCAATCCTTGCGGCTGTCACCGGTGCCGGTCTTCAAAATAGCATGCAGTTCCTTGATGAACTTTTCCGTCAAAGCACAGTCGGCTTTGTCGATCATCATGTCGATACACCGGAAGTGGTTGACGGTTTCGATCACATCATCCACATTCACCGGCTCGTTTTCAAAGCCGACGGTGTTGGTCTCAAAAATGTATCGGGTCTGATCATGGGTCAGGCGACTCCCCTCCATGTGATTAGAGTTGTAGGTCAGATCGACCTGCACTTTATGATAGATGCCGCCTTTGAGCCCGGAGGTCTTCTGCTCCCGCAGAATTTGCAGTAAGGTGGGGATTTCCCTTCTTTTGTTGATGCGTTCGGGCTTCTTTGCGTCTTCGGGAATGTACCAAATTTTGCCGATAAGCTTCGCATGGGCAATTCTACCGTTAGCACAATAATTTCGCACACTTCGTTGGGAAATTCTCCACTTTTCAGCCATTTTTGCAACAGAAATGTATTCCATAATACCATCTCCACAGATTTTCTTGGTTCTATTATATCATATCATCGGCAAAATATCAACAGAAACTAACGAAAATAATTGCAATATTTCTGCCGATAAAGACCTCCGAGAATGGCGTCTTGCAGATGCTTTCCTATTCAGCGAATGTAAGCGCTGGGATGTAAAGGGCAAGAGTTATTTCGACTACCCCAACAAGTATTACTGCGAGGACATTGGTCTGCGAAATGCCCGGATTGGCTTCCGTCAACAGGAAATGACTCAGATTATGGGGGACATCATCTACAACGAGCTGATCATCCGTGGCTGCAGTGTAGATGTAGGTATCGTATACGGAAGCGGCACAGATGGAAAGGGCGCACCGTACAGGTGCCGAGAGAAATCGACTTCGTTGCAACCATCGGTGGGAAGCGGATCTACATCCAGTCCGCCTACGCCCTCCACGATGAAGCCAAAGCAGAAGCAGAAAACAGGCCCTTCGGTCTAACCGGAGATTCCTTCCCCAAGATCATCGTCCGCCACGACATCCGCAAACGCTGGTACGACGATAAGGGCATTTTGAACATCGGAGTCATTGACTTCCTTCTGGATCAAAATGTTTTGTAAAAAAATCCAACCCTAAAACAGAGGATCAAATATGAAGAAATATTTCATTCCTT
>JAZSAO010000250.1:0-7563 GCA_045601945.1 Faecousia sp.
ACAGGATAGGAGCGAAGAAAATCATACCACAGATGCCGTTCTTCTTTTGTCATTTCTTTTCGCAGTTGCTTTGCGAAAGGTACTAAGTGCTTATTATGCTTTGACTGCATTACAATCCCTCCGTCACGGCTTTGCCGTGCCACCTCCCTTTACACAAGGGAGGCTTTGGTGCGGTGCAAATCTGTTAGACAAATTCAAGTTTGTCTAACTAATTATACCAAAAATATGGTAATTTTCAAGGTATTGTGAAGCTTGGGCTTCGCCCAAGTTGATAAGTGATGCAGCTACGCTGTGATAGGTGATGCGATGCGTTCTTACCATGCGCCGAAGGCGTGCATCACAGACCGAAGGTCGACATCACGCATGTAGTGCGCATCACGTTCCAAAGGAACGCATCACTCAAAAAAGCCTAATTTGTCCGGTAGACAAATTAGGCTTTTTTGCTGCGAAAGAGCAGTATAACGGTGCGTAAGTGCAGGTAAGAAAAGCGAAAAGGTGCGTAAATCCACTAAAACTCTATGATTTTGAGCGTTGGATCGTAGTCTGTATTTCTTGCTAACACATAGCTTTTTTCTAAAGTTTTGCAATAAGTGGCATTTATCCACTTAATAAACCCATCTGTTTCAGCAATGGTACATTTTCTTCCGTTGATTAACTTCCCGTAGTCAGGATCCTCTGCGGTAGGAACCCAGTCTAAAAACTCTTGTCCGATTTCCTCTATATGTGAGAAAATCTCGTCAGGAATCGCAATAATATCAGCATCATCAAAAATATCATCAAAAACGATGTTTACTTTTTTCATTAGTAGCACCTCCGCGTGTTAACTGTACCACAAAAGCTGTGATTGTGCAAGAAAACGAAAGAACGACCAAACGGTGTATAAATGGGGGTAAAACGACTAAAAGTAGTGTAAATCAGTTACTATTAATTTTACGGATCATTTTTTGCTGTGTACAATCGTTTATTGAGAAAATGTGATAATGACCAAGGCCGTATTCGATAGCTACAAAGAATACAGTTTGATTATCATTCTTAGCATAAAACACTTGACCAAAGCAAGGATTTACAGTTTGCTTTTTACCAAATACAAAGGCAGGGGATTTGTATGACTCCCAAGGAGTTTGCATAATCTTCACATCGTTATAGCAAACATCTGAACCCAAGGGATAGAATCCAAAGTAATTAACTTTCACAAACATGTTGTTCACCTCTTGCAATAATTATATCACAATTTATGCCTATTTGCAAACAAGCGATAAGTGATGCAGCTGCGCTGTGATAAGTGATGCGATGCGTTCTTACCACGCGCCGAAGGCGTGCATCACAGACCGAAGGTCGACATCACGCACGTAGTGCGCATCACGTTCCAAAGGAACGCATCACGCAAAAAAGTCTCTTTTGTCTTGGTAGACAAAAGAGACTTTTTTGTTGGAGCAGGTGAGGGGAGTCGAACCCCCCTATTCAGCTTGGGAAGCTGACATTCTACCGATGAATTACACCTGCATTGGCTACATTATAGCACCGATGGGAGAAAAATGCAACCCTATTTTGGAAAATTTCTTTCGACACTAATCGATATCAATCGCAGACTTCTTAAAACATGCATATACGACCCACTTGGGGAACTTTTTGGGATTTCGTCCCACTAAGTACATGAGAAGCGCGAGCAGTAGCACGAAAAGAAGACATGTGCCCATAAAGATCAAGACGATGACTGCCCCCTCTCGTTTTTGAGCAGTGGCGTCTTCAAAGGTGAAATAGTCCACGCCCTCGGAAGAGAGGGATAGGATATCGTAATAGGGTTTGCTGTCATCGGGATCCTGATACTTTGCACGGAGGGTAAAGACCGTTTTTCCGTTGCAGTTTTCTTTTAGCATTTCCTCATTGGATAGGTAGTCTTCAAAGGGGGTGACGACAAAAGGAAGGTCCTCTTGAGGGGTGTGGAGCCGGAATTGATCCTTTTCTACTGACCATGAATCGAAGGTGACGGTGTACGGTTCGCCATCGGATTCTTCTACGGGTGCCATCCCCGACACGGCGACCCAAAGCATGAGTCCTATGAAGAAAACAAGGAGCATGATAAAGATCCCCAGATATTCTCCCGGATTATGGACATGGGCGCGGAAGCCCACATTGCCCGATTTTTTCTTTTGCAGATCTCTGCGATATGGGATATGCTCCCCTTTGTGGCTCTTGCGGTATGCATCAAAAATCTTTGTGAGAAATTTAGGGGAGGCGTTGTCCGTTATGGAAAAGGAGATTTTTTTCTTACCCACATATACATGGGACTCCATAGGATTGGAATCGTTTAGTTCCCAAGAGGTAACCTCTTCATAGGAATAGCTGCGACGGAATCCTAAAAAGTTCCTGTGGACAAAGCCTGTTTTGTCAAAGGAAACACAGTGGTTTTTCCATGCCAGCATCAGGGACATAGCTAAGAGTGTAAATGAGCCGAACAAGAGGGAAAGACCGATCCCTTCTCCGGAAACAGCCACCGCAAAGCTAATGCCCAGAAAAATCAGACTGCACACGGCACCGATCCAAACCATAGCCGAGGGAAGATAGATAGCATTCTTCCGCTTCTCCGGGGTTCTGTTTACGCCCTCTGTGATACAGACAATGGCGAGAACCGTATAAAGCACTCCGACAACCAGAGGAATGAGTTTAGGATCCATAGGGGTATAACTCCTTTTCTGTGAAAGCTAAGATGCTGAAATATCGATGATAACGAACTCCGACTTGGTTCCGGTTTTGAAGTGAAGCTCCCAGTTAGAGATACCGGAGGTGACGATAAAGGTAGTGTCATCCCGAACCTCTTTGCCGTAGACCCGGTCGTTTGCTCCCATAAGGATCCCTATGGGGCCTAAGGGAATCAGCTGACCGCCGTGAGTGTGGCCGGAAAGAACCAAATCTACTTCGGCGGCAGCTTCTGCGGCATAGTCATTAGGCTGATGGTTTAGGACGATGGTATATTTATCCCGATCCAACTCTGCTGTCAGAGTATCTATAGACATTCGACCGGAAGAGTAGGTGACTGTCGGAGCTGTATCCGGGGCGCCGGGCTGCCCTTCTGTGAAAGATATGCGATCCCCTTCGCTCCGATCCATGCGGCCTACGAGATAGAAGGTATCGGCAATCAACACAGTCTCATCTTCCAATACGGTTACGCCGTTTGCTTCTAAAGAGGCTTCCAGTTCCTGAGGGGTATAGGCATCCCGGTTGTAGTAACCTTTGTCATGGTTCCCGTAGGCGAAGAAAACGCCGTAGGTGGTTTGTACCTTTCCCAACGCCTTACAGGCGGCAAGCATATCCTCCCGACTTGTGCTATCGTCTACGAAATCTCCGGTAATGACCAAGAGATCCGGGCTTTGCTCCTGAATTTCTGCGAGATATGTCCCAAATTCTTCCCCATCAAAGGTGGTTCCTATATGGCAATCGGCAATGTGAGCGATCCGCAGATTCCCGTTGGGGAGGGGCTTTTCTGTGGTCAGGGTATAGACGGTTTTATCCACATGATAGGCAAGATAGAAACCTATGGAGAGATAGACTGTGCAAACCAGAATCACCATGAGACCTGTCCAATACACAGGTGTGCGTGGGGACTGTTCCGGAGACGGTTCCTCTTTGGACTTTTTTCTGGAAAACAGGGAAAGCAGAGCGGCAATTCCGTCCCCCATAAGCCAGAAAACAACTAAGTGCAGGACAACAACTATAGTATTTATGAAATCAAAGATCCCGAAAAGGATACAAAGAAGAATCGGGAAGAAGCCCAACAGAACCTCTAACCATCTGCGACCTCCGGACAGCCTTTTGACTATGGAAAAACGGCGGAAACGGCGAACCAGATAAACCATCCCCAAGACAGTTAGGACAAGGGAAACAACTGCAATTGCGATCCACATAGGGTACTCCTTTCCCGGGACAACCCGAAAGATAATGTATGTTTTTTATGGACACTTCAGAAAGCGACATGCCATCTGAACCCACTATAGTATAACACATATTTTTTTAAAAATCGAGAGGGCACGGGAATGGTTCTTCGATTAAATTGACCGATTTTCTGTCGCTCCGGTTGACAATGCACATATCTCATAGTAAAATACAAAAGATGGAAGATGAAAAAATATATAAAAATTTTTAAAGAATATGAAATTTTTCAGTATTTAAATCGTACATATAGTATGTAGTGGGTTAAATAGGATGTCCGTGTAACCCATGTAATAGACCCATACAGTAGGAAGGAGAAGAACATATGAAACTGAGAAAATGGATTGCGACCATTCTTGCGCTTGTGATGCTGGTAGGCATTTTGCCAATGGGAGCAGCAGCGGAAGATGCGGACAAATCCGGCACCTGTGGCCCCAATGCCACGTGGGAGGTGAGTGGCGATCGGCTTTGGATTGAAGGTACCGGCGCTATGGAGTTCGACGGATATTATTATGAAGCCCCTTGGAGTCCTTGGGAAAATGATATACGCGTGATCCACATAGGGGAAGGCATTACGGAAGCTTGGGGCTTCGAAACTTGCAGATGGGCAGAAAACATACGCATTCCCTCCACTTTGCAGAGTTTAGATTACAGAGAGTTTTCAAATATGCCTGTTTTGCAGTTTTTCTCTGTTGACGAGAATAACAAGGTCTACAGTGAGCATGACGGCGTTCTGTTTACAAAGGATCAAACGACGCTGCTCCGCTGCCCCGGCGGCTACAGAGGAATCTATAAGGTTCCGGAAACCGTGACAACTATTGAAGAGGGTGCGTTCTCCGGCTGCAAGACCCTTTTGGAAGTAACCTTGCCGGAAGGACTCACGGAAATCGGAGCAGATACATTTGCAGGCTGTTCTTCCCTAAATGCGGTAAAGCTACCTCAGAGTTTGAAGAAGATCCGCTCCGGAGCATTTGAAAACTGTATTTCCTTGGTAAAAGCAGATCTGCCTTTGGGCTTGACTACTCTCGAAAACAGTGCTTTTTTCAATACGGGGCTCCGCAGTGCTGTGATTCCCGATTCTGTAGGGGAATACGGTGGGGCTTTTAGTTTCTGCTACAAATTGGAGAGCCTGACAGTAGGAAAGGGTGTCCTGTCTCATCTGGAAGATGACTATTGGTGTACTCCTGCCCTTAAGAAGGTGAAGGTCAGTGGGCAGAACCCAGCCTATTTCTGTGATGAAAAGGGTGTTCTGTACAGCAAGGATAGAACAGAACTTTTGGCTGTTCCCGACGCTATGACGGGAGACTATAGTGTGTTACCCGGCACCCAAACTATTGGGTATTGTGCCTTTGCCCATTGCGCAGGGATCAAAAAGGTACAGCTCCCTCCTTCTGTTACCTGTATTGGAGAACAGGCTTTTGTTCAGTGTACTGCTCTGGAGGAAATCAATTTAGAAGGAATCATGTGGTATGGTTTGGCGGCGCTGTGCGAATGCGAGAGTTTAAAGGAAATCAAGCTGGCACCCCAACAGCCCTTCTTTGAGTCCTATGTTTTCACCTCCTGTGGCATTACGGAGGTAGAGATCCCCGAAGGATATACGGAAATTGGGGAAGATATGTTCTCAGGCTGCTCCGGTCTGAAAAAGATTACCATTCCCGATACGGTGGAGACCATTGGCGCCGGTGCCTTTATGGGAACGGCAGTGGAGAGTATTACCTTCCCCCGGGCATTGAGATCCCTTGGGGGGAGTGTGCTGAAAGACTGCGAAAATCTGAAAGAGATCGGATTCCCGAAAGATAATGAAAACTTCTTCATAGATACCTCCGGTGTAGTTTACAATGCAGACAAAACAGAGTTGCTCCTTGCCACATCTTTAACGGATGATTTGATTATTCTGGCAGATACGATAGAATATATTGCAGACGGCGCTTTTGTGCTGGGGACTGTCCGCACAGTAGTGATCCCCGGAACTGTTACGGAGTACGAGTCTTTGTATAACCTCCGCGGAGACAGTATTGAGAGTTTTGTTGTTGCAGATACCAACCCTGCCTTTACCGAAGGGGCAGAGGGCGGCCTTTATAACAAGGATCAGACCTGCCTCCTGCGATTGCCTCAGGGGTTCCAAGGGGCATATTATGCTCCCGAACAGCTTTTCTACATTGAATCCGATGCCTTTGCAGGCTGTGAAGGTTTGACAGAGATTCACGTAGGCAAGGCTCTCGGAGATCCGGATTCTCAAATTCCTTATATGGAAAATGTTCCGGCCTTCTACGTGTCTGAGGATCATCCCGGTTATTACAATGACGAAAAGGGTGTCCTCTATTCCGTAGACGGAACCCGTCTGATTTATGCACCTAAGGACCTGGAGGGAGAATATGTCATTCCCCCCACGGTTACAAAGATCTATCCCTATGCCTTCCGAGATTGCAACAAGCTGACTGCAGTAGATCTGTCTGCTTGTACCTTAGAGACCATACCGGAAGAAGCCTTTGGTCATTGTACTGCATTAAAGGAAGTTCGTTTCCCGGAAACGGGACTGAAAACGGTAGAAGCTTATGCTTTCTTAGAATGCTCCGGACTAAAGGAAATTGAACTTCCCGGAGGCGTTGCCCGTTTGGAAGCGTGGTCTTTCGGGGAATGTTCAGCACTGGAAAAGGTGATTCTGCCCTATTCCCTAATGGAACTGGACCATGCATTCTACGACTGCGAGAATTTGAAGACCGTGCGGTTTGGCGGAAATATGCCTATTTGCGATTTTGACAGTTTTATGTGCTTTGATGAAGAAACCCGGAGGGAATACATTGCCCCCAAGCTGACCATTGAGTACAGATATTACGGCTACTATCCCAGAGGCTTTACAACGCCCTACTGCTTGGGAATCCCCACACGGTTGCATGCCGATCCCCTTAGAGATTGTGTTGCAGAAGGTTGTACCTGCGCCCATTTTACCGATATGCCTGCCATTGGCAACTGGGCCCATTATCCCCTTGAGGAAATGGTGAACGACGGCTTGGTTAACGGTGTAGGAAATAACCGCCTCAATCCCAACGGAAGCATGACCCGTGCCATGCTGGTAACCATCCTCTACCGTCAAGCGGGTGAGCCGGAAGTCGGTACATGTCCCTTCACCGACGTACCTGCCGACACGTGGTACACCGATGCCGTTACATGGGCAGCAGAAGAGGGGCTCGTCAACGGTGTAGGAAACGGCCTCTTTGCTCCCGACCGACCCATTACCCGGGAACAGATCGCCACCATTCTGGCTCGAACCGGTGACGTAGATCAGGGAGAATCGGGAGAAGATTTGGGCTGGCTGGGCTACTTCTCCGATGGGGATACGGTCAGCGATTATGCATGGCGGTCTGTAGCCTATATGGTAGGTCTGGGCATTATGAACGGCAAGGGGGCCAAGCTGGATCCTAAGGGAATTGCTACCCGTGCCGAGGTTGCTACCATCCTGTGGCGCTGGCGTGAATTTGCTCCCGACTTCCACATCTGAGCCGGTTTTTCCGAACTTGGAAGCTAAAATAATAAAACACAATTTAGGTTATATACTTTAGTAAGCAAGTCTACAGATATTGTGTTATGTCGAAATATCGCATATGCCTTGTAGGGGCGAAGCTGTGTCTTCGCCCG
>JAZSAO010000251.1:0-5924 GCA_045601945.1 Faecousia sp.
ATAGTGTAGTCTCTATTGGTTTGGGTGCCCTTTCCAAAACTCCCTATTTAGCAGATGAGAGCAATTGGACGGGAGAGGTGCTATTTATCGACAACTGCTTGATTTCTGCAAAGGAAAGTTTGTCCGGAAACTATGTTGTCCCGACCAATACTCGGGTTGTTGCAGGTGGCGCTTTCAGCTGGTGCGTTGAGCTGACTGCAGTGAAGCTTCCCGACGGGTTGGCTACGATTGGAGAGAGAACCTTCGATAATTGTTACAATATGACCGATGTAAATATTCCGGATGGCGTAGCCTCTATTGAAGCGGAGGCTTTCGACAGTTGCAGCTCGTTGCAGTCCATAACGATTCCTAATAGTGTAATGTCTATTGGCTTCGCTGCTTTCCGTGGAAGTGGGCTTACTTCTGTCGTTATTCCTGACAGCGTTACATCTATTGGCTGGAGTGCATTTCAATACAGTAAACTTAGCAGTGTGTCTATCTCGAATTCTGTTACAACTATCAATGGCCGTACTTTTAGTGATACGCCTTTAACATCTGTAGTTATTCCCGGCAGTGTCAGATCTATTGGTGAAGAAGCATTTGCAAACTCCGCTCTTGCATCCGTATCGACTTCGAGCGGTGTGAGAACCATTGGCACCGGGTGCTTCCAAAATTGTGATAAGTTAACCTCTGTAGCAATCTCTGAAACGGTCACAGCAATCGGTCAAAGGGCTTTCAAAGGATGTACCGGTCTGGAATCGATAGAAATCCCCGGTACTGTGGAGGAAATTGGTGGAAATGCCTTCGCTGATTGCCAGAATCTGAGTTCCGTGGCAATCGGGGACGGTGTGCGATATATTGGGGCCAATGCATTTAGCAACACTGCTTATTACGCAAACAAAGATAATTGGAACGGAAAGGTTCTCTTCATTAGCAATCATTTGATTGAGGCAGAGCAGGATATCTCGGGAGCATGTGAGATTCGAGAGGGGACGACAAGTATTGCGGATAGTGCCTTTAAGGATTGTATAAATCTAACGGCTATATCCATTCCCGAAGGGATTATCAGCATTAGTGACAGCGCTTTTAAGAATTGTTCCGGTCTGACTGAAGTAACTATTCCCGGTAGTATGAAAGAGATTTCCTACATGTGCTTTGCAAATTGTACCGGACTTGCTTTTGTAACCCTTCCTGACAGCATATCCAAAATTAGCGAACAAGCGTTTTCCGGATGTACAGCATTGGACGACGTAACCATTCCCGATAGTGTAAAGTTTGTTTACAGTGATTCTTTCTACGATACTGCTTATTACAACAACCCCGATCATTGGTCAGAGGGTGTCCTTTACAGTGGAAAGTATCTTCTTGCGGCAGACCGTGATGTGTTATCCGGAAATTATACAATTCGCGAGGGAACGCGAGTTGTTGCCGGACACGCATTCCAATATTGCCATGAGATTGGGAGTGTAACAATTCCTGAAAGTGTAACTACGATATGCACAGAAGCTTTCATCGGCTGCAGAAACCTGACAGATTGCGATATTCCTGATACCGTAAGCCACATCGGATCGCAGTCCTTGTATAATACAGCTATGCGAGATAATGAAGGCAATTGGACAGAAGGGGCCTTTTACATCGGCAATCATTTGATTGAGGCAAGTAATGATATTTCTTCCGAATATTCTATTCGCGAAGGAACGATTACGATTGCAGACCGTGCATTCACACATGTTTCCAAACTGAAAACTCTGGTAATTCCCAATAGTGTGGTACGTATTGGCGATTATGCATGTTTTGATTGCCAGAATCTGAAAGATATTTACTATTGTGGAACTCCGGAAAAATTTGACCAGATCATTACCGCCAACAACAATGAAGAAATAATAAATTCCACCATTCATTTTAACTACGATCCTACAGCACCGGAGCCCACGGAACCCGAACCCACGGAACCCGAACCCACGAAGCCGGTAGAGAACCCCTTCAATGATGTGAAGGAAAGTGATTACTATTACGATCCTATTCTCTGGGCTGTTGAGAAGGGGATTACCAACGGTACGGCCAAGGATAAATTCTCTCCTGAGAATCCCTGTACTCGTGGGCAGATCGTGACCTTCCTGTGGAGAGCCAGCGGATCTCCTGAGCCTACGGCGCAGGATAATCCTTTCACCGACGTATCTCCCTCTGCATACTACTATAAGGCTGTCCTATGGGCAGTGGAAAACGGTATTACCACCGGTACCGGTAAGGGCAAGTTCTCTCCCGAAGCTACCTGCACCCGTGGTCAAGTAGCTACCTTCCTGTGGCGCGCACAAGGTAAGCCTGCACCCACTTCTTCCGTCAATCCCTTCGAGGATGTAGACAGCGATGCCTATTATTACAATGCGATCCTATGGGCGGTAGAAAAGGGTGTCACAAACGGCACCGGCAAGGGTAAGTTCTCCCCGGAAAATTCCTGTACTCGCGGACAGATCGTTACTTTCCTGTATAGAGCACTCTCATAAACGAAAATTCATTCGTAATTTTCAATTGGTTAAATCGGCACACGCTGTTTGCAAGTAAAATCTGAAATATAGGGAGAAACCGTTATGAAGAAATGTATCCTGTCTTTTATTCTGATCATTTGTCTTATCACGACTATTCTGCCCTTCGAAATCCCTACGGTCTCCTCTGCGAATTACTTCGGTTACTGTGGTGACGGTGTGATGTGGTCCCTTACCGGATCCGGTGAGCTCTCCATTTTTGGCGAGGGACCTATGTATATAGAATATCCATACTCCGTCCCGTGGTATAAATATGCAGATAAAATCACAACCGTCACGATTTCCTCCGGCATAACTGCTATTTGCAGCGCGGCATTTCAAGGTTGCACCAACCTAACTTCAGTTACCATTCCTGACACCGTCATCTCTATAGGGGCTACGGCATTTGAAAGGTGTTGCAGTCTGTCCACAGTGAACATTCCCGAAGGTGTCACATCCATTCCATTTGGAACCTTTGCAAACTGTCGCAAGCTGACCTCCATAAACATTCCTGATAGCGTCACATATATAGGAGGAAGTGCCTTTAGTGGCTGTTATGAACTGGCTTCCATAAACATTCCCGATAGCGTAGAGATCATTGCTGGAGATGCCTTTGGTTATACCGCCTACTATGATAACATCAACAACTGGACAAACGATGTCCTTTTTATAGGCAATCACTTGATCAAGGCAAAAAATACCCTATCCGGAACCTACACGATCCCGGGGAATATTCTAACCATAGCCGGACTCGCCTTTGATGGATGTGACGGTCTGACCTATGTTACTATTCCCCGTAGCGTTAAATCCATCGGAGAACGAGCTTTCCAAAACTGTAGCCGGCTAACCTCTGTAACCGTTCCCGACGGTGTTGTATCCATCGACGACCGTGCCTTCGAAAACTGTGGTCTACTATCTTCTGTGTCCCTTCCCACCAGTATTATATCCATTGGAAACGATGCCTTTGGAGGCACTGCCTATTACAACGACAGTAGCAATTGGGCAGACGGTTTTCTTATAATAGATAATCATCTAATCGAAGGAAACCGAAGGATATCCGGAGATTATACCATCCCTCAAGGCATTCTTACTATTGCTGACTATGCCTTCCAATCCTTTGAAGCGACCTCATTAACTATCCCTGAAGGCGTTAAGTCTATTGGTCATGCTGCATTTTCCTATTGCACCGAACTAACCTCGGTGATTCTCCCCGATAGCATCATATATATCGGAGAAAATGCATTTATGCGGTGTGATAGTTTAATTTCTGTGATTCTTCCCAAAAACCTTACTTCCATTGAGAGGGAAACATTTTTCATCTGTCCCAAGCTATCTTATGTTGCTATTCCACAGAGCGTAAAACGCATTGGAGAAGGTGCATTTGAACAGTGCTCAGAGTTGACCGATGTCTACTATGCCGGCACAAAGGAAATGTGGGATAAGATCTCTGTTGCGCCCAACAACGCTACCTTGCTCAACGCAAACATCCATTTTGGAGAAGTCGCAGAGTCTTCTGCAACCCCTTTTATTGACATAAAGGCTGGGGCTTATTACGAGCAAGCCGTCATTTGGGCAATAAATCAGAAAATCACCAACGGTACCAGCAAGGGGAAATTCTCTCCGGAGGATCCCTGCACTCGTGGGCAGATTGTGACCTTCCTGTGGAGAGCCAGCGGATCTCCTGATCCTACCACCACGGAGAATCCATTTGCGGATATTGCCACCGATGCCTATTATTATAAGGCTGTCCTCTGGGCAGTTGAAAACGGTATTACCACCGGCACCGGCAAGGGCAAGTTCTCTCCCGAAGCAACCTGCACCCGTGGTCAGGTAGCAACCTTCCTCTGGAGAGCACAGGGCAAGCCTGCACCTACATCTTCCGATAATCCCTTCAACGATGTAAACAGTGACACCTACTACTATAATGCCATCCTTTGGGCAGTAGAAAAGGGCGTCACCAACGGCACCGGTAAAGGCAAGTTCTCCCCCGATGCAAGCTGCACTCGTGGCCAAATCGTTACTTTCCTTTATCGAGCATTAAACTGATTGTTCCAGAAGATGCGAAACGAATATTGGATTATCCCTAAAGCAGAGGCAACGACTATTCTTACAGGATTCGTAGCGGAAATAGTAACAGAAGATGAGCTGCTATAGATTGTCTGTGCGGCGCTGTTTTTACAACTGAAAAATCTATTGGCAAGCATGTCACCGACCTTGTGAGCGAAGCCTCACAAGGCCGGTGACATTGGAATTATGTGCGATTTTTAGCAGAAAAACACCTTGACAAATCTTCTCTCAAAAAAGATTATTGCAGAAGTACGCAAAGGAGCAGGGACTCGGAAATACTCGTTGCTATGTGGATGACGGATATACGGGAACAAACTTCAACCGTCCCGGTTTCCAAAAGTTGTTGGAGGACATTGAACAAGGCTATGTTACCACGGTAATCGTCAAGGATATGTCCCGTTTGGGCAGAGATTATCTGCAAGTAGGCTATTACACAGACACCTATTTCCCGGATCACAATATCCGCTTCATTGCCATCAATGATTGTGTGGATAGTGATGATGGGGAGAATGAGTTTGCTCCCTTCCGTAACATCATGAATGAGATGTATGCAAGGGATATTTCAAAAAAGATTCGATCTTCTCACCGTCTCAGAGGTAATGCAGGAGAACCCCTTTCTCAACCGCCTTATGGGTATCTGAAATCTCCTGAGAATAAGAAAAAGTGGATCATCGATCCCTATGCCTCCCAAATCGTTAAGGATGTGTTTCGTATGTGTTTGGAGGGAAAAGGAAACGAAACCATTGCTCATATCTTACAAGAACGGAAAATCCTAATTCCCATGGAGTATTGGAAATCCTTGGGCTTAGGACGGGGCGGCACGCGAAGTAAAACCGATCCCTGCCGTTGGAACAAGAGTACAGTTGCAAAGATGCTGTCTCAGCAAGAGTATTGCGGTGATATTATCAACTTTAAAACCTACTCCAAATCCTTCAAGAACAAGAAACGATTGGATAACCCGGAGGAGAATTGGGCTGTTTTCAAAGATGTCCACGAGCCCATCATTGACCGAGAGACCTTTGAACAGGTGCAAAAGTTGATTGGAGAAACAAAACGCCGTTCCCCCAAGAAGGAGAACGGCGAAAAGAGCCTGTTTTCGGATTTGCTTTATTGTGCGGATTGTGACAGCAAGCTGTGGCATCATTACAATACCATTAACCGGGATATCCGCTTCTTTAGCTGCTCCAACTACAAAACAGACACCAGAGGAACCTGCCCCACCAGACATTACATTCGGGCAGATGCCATAGAACAGGCAGTGCTGTTGGAGCTTCGCCGTCTGGCTGATTTTCTGAGAGCAGACGAAGAAGCCCTTGCAGATATTCTGGAGCAGAAAACCGCTGCGGATATGAAAGC
>JAZSAO010000252.1:0-3575 GCA_045601945.1 Faecousia sp.
AGCAAGGGTCTCAAAATTGCTCCAGCAATCTGCCCCGTTGGGCAAGTAGCACAGATATACTCCTGCAGCACCTGCTCGCGTAACGGAAACATCCTTCAGTTTTAAGCGGATCCGAAAAACCTCCGCCTCAGATGGATCGTAGTGCAACACATTTGCTTTATTGGGGTTAGATGCCCATGCAAAGTTATCTACACTATCACTGGGCTCGATGAAGGTCCAAACGATTTCTTTTCCTGCCCCATCCAGAGCTGTTGTCATCGGCATAAGAAGGGTACCGTTCTGTACGGTCAGCTTTGCATTGCCAAGATTACCGCTCGCCCAGTGGGTGGCATCGGCATAATTGTAGAAACCATAGGTGTCTGTGCTGTATCTCTCCCCGCTGCCAAAATCGAACATCAGGGCAGCAGGATCCTTCTCCAAAAATTCGGCATGAACAGTTGCTCCGCCGCACTTGCTAAGGTCAAGGGTCAGAATTGTCTCGTACTTTCCACTGACCGTGATTTCCGAGTCAGAAGAGGCGTGGGACAAAGCCTTAGCAATACGGATGGTGGCAGAAGATAGTTTCTGGGTGGGATCACAGGCAGAGAGCAGATACTTGCCGTTTTTCTCCTGTAGCATAAGGATCAGAGGGGCATCCACCGTAATGTCTCCGTAGCTTCCTGCTTTCCAGAATACCATGGCAGTAATTCCAAGATTTTTCTCTCTTACAACATGGATAGATTCTGTACATTTTATGATTTCTATATGGGGATTTTTCGTGTAGGCTTCGGTTTCTTCCGCTGTCCTTTCGGGAAGCATCACATAGCTGTAGCTTCCGTTTTGTGGTTTGCATCCATGACTTAACCAAAGCTCAAAGCCGCTATATTTTGCGTTTGGAGGCGTTTGGGTCGACAAAAGATAGTTATTAAAATCGTCGTTGGTGTCATTGCCGTCATTACTGGATTCCCGATAGGTTTTATTCACATAGACTTCGCCACCTGTAGGGAAATAGTAGCCTCCAAAATTCTGTTCATATACCCATGTGGGATCTGTGTAGTGATACGGTGAGGCAAAGGCCTGCACCTTTTCTAATAACTCGCCGTCCACAATAATATCCTCTGTACCACGGATGGATTTGCCGTTGACAGTTGAAATTTTGTAAAGTTCCCGATTATCCACATAGGTATTCACCACCGTATTCCTTGTACTGAAGTCAATGTCGGAACCAAGGCATACGATCTCATCATCAAAGAGGAAATAAGACTTTTTCGCAGTGAGATCCGATTCCAGAATCTGCTTTCTGTCATTACTTATACTGCTATTTTTAATAGAAAGTACTTCTGCAGCAGCTTCCGCTTCGCTCCAACTGTAGGATTCGAAATCCATCGCAGCTGCAATGTATTTCCCCCCTAACTCCGCACCGCCTACGAAGGATGCAATTTCCTGCCCCTGTGTATTGGTTTCTTTTACGAGGGTTTCTGTCTTAGTAACCGGATCATATGTATAAGTCGTGCCGGGGAAATAAGGATTTCGATTACTCCAAGGCTGTCGGAGCGTGGAATCCTCCTGGGTAATCCCGGGAAGGCGGTACATATTGGCATGTCGCCAAAATTCAAAGCCATATTGGTTAATATTATACTGGGTTCGGTCATTATAAATGTAAACCATGCCGTCCCCTGCAAACCAACCGTAGCGGTTACAGCCGTTAATACTCTCCGGAATCGCAATGCGGTTAGAGCTCATAGCAATTCCCACGGTGTAATCCGTCCGGTGCTGTACGATGCGGTCACCGCAGTATCGGACAACCCCATATTCTCGGGGATCTTCTGCAATAGTGCTATCTATTACAATGTTCTTAAGGACGGAAACCAGATTCACATCCGACAAACTGACTGCAAATGATGCATAGGACTTCCTTGTATCTGCCTCGGTCTCCTCGCACACCATAGAACGGATAAACTGCTTAAACTGTAGGTCTGTAGCAGGGTCACAGCAACCAACAAGCTGGAGGGCGCCTCGCAGGAGATCCACCCCTCTGAGATTCCCATTCTGCGGAGCTCTGCCACAGTGCATGGACAGGATGGTTCCCTTGTGGGTCACAGGACGGAAGGTGTTGAGAATCCAATCAGCCAATATCTCAGCGTGCCCGAAGGCAAAAGCCGTCCCTGACATAGCAGAAAAGTGAACGAAAATAACCTCAATCAAGCTTCCTGTTCCGTACATTCCCTCCATGGGCCAACTATTGTGGTATATGTAGGAACCATCCTCCTTAATTCCGTCTGTTGCCAGGAGATCCTGTCGAGTAAAGTGCTCTAAGTTTGTCCTGCATTCTTCCATAAGGGTCTCATTCTGCGTCAGGACAGAGATAAGAGGCCCAATTCGAACACGAGAACGGCGGTAAGCAAGGGTTTCGTCATAGCTGGTGGGATGGGTATTGGGACGTATGCGATTGAGGAAGGCAAGACATTCTGCAATGATTTCCTCTGAAACAGACATTTCCTGCTCTGTAAGTGAAGGATAAAGGAGCATTAGTGTCTTCAAAATGGCTTCCGGTGCAGCGGTTGCCCAATCGTACCAGTTTTCATTGATACGTGCATTGGGCGATGTGCACCATGCATGATAGGAGTCGTAGTTATAAAAAGCTTTGTGTCCCTTTTGCAAACCGTAGAAGATGGCAGACCGTAGTTCCGGGTTTTGATAGAGTTGCAGGGTGATCACTTTACCGTTACTATCCCTGTAGCAGTAGCTTGCGTCCTTCGTGGCATAAGCCAATGCCATGTCACGGAGTTTCTCAAATTGGTAGCCCATGGTAGCGGAACTTACGTTGGGAGTAATGTCCGCAGTTCCGAAGATCCGCAAGGGATTGTCTCGGTTACTTTCCAGATCCAACCAGCATTTCCCTCCGTTATAGCTGATGCCGGAGGTCGTAATGCCGGAGGAATTTGTTTTTGCCACGATATTCCTAATCTCCTTGTCTGACCAATCCACATCATTTCCGCCGACAAAAGAGGCTTTGTAGTTTTGGAGTAATTGCACCCAATCGGAGTCGGTATATTTGGGTGCTGTACTTGCTGAAAGAGATAAGCCCGGCAGAAACTGTAACAGCGTTGCTGCAATGATAATCAACGTCAGTAACTTTTTCCCCATAAAAAAACACCTCTGCTGTCAAATTCTGTATATATGCTAGCACATTTCTCTCCCATTGTCAACGAAAATACAACTGTCATAAGGTACGGCGAAGCCTTGCTCTTTATTGCTTCGTGGTATTGTTCAAAAATGCTCGTACGCTTGCAATCTCCACCTCTACGTGTCTCCGGTCATCAATAAATATACGCAAGAGTCCTGCGCAGAATTGCTAAACCATGCAACATATCAAGAATTAACGATGGAGGCTCTGTGAGATAGAAATCCCACAGAGCCTCAGCGAGTACATGGATTTAGGGCGCAAAGTAGATCTTTGCGCTGTCGGAGTAGGCAAAGAGGGCTTTGCACAGGTCGCCTAAAGTTCCGGTCTTGCCGTTACCATAGGTGTCGGCGGCATATTGCACGGTGCCGGAAACTACGGTATCACCGGACAGGATCTGCACCGTCAGTAC
>JAZSAO010000253.1:0-6258 GCA_045601945.1 Faecousia sp.
CAGGAGGAGCTTTCTGAGGCTGAACTTCTTGCAAGGGCTCTTGCGGTTTCCAACAGAATCCTTGCAGATCGGGAGAAGAGACTTGCTGATCTGACGGTGCAGGCGGCAATCATGCAGCCCAAGGCAGATTACTTCGATGAACTGGTTGACCGCAACCTGTTGACGAACTTCCGAGAGACGGCTAAGCAGTTGGGGATTAAGCCCAAAGCCTTTGTGGATTTCCTGCTGAGCAAGAAGTATATCTACCGGGACAAGCGAGGAAAACTTCTTCCCTTCGAGGATAAAAACAAGGGCTTATTTGAAGTCAAGGAAGCCTTTAACGACAAGACCCAGTGGAGTGGTACTCAGACTATGGTAACGCCTAAGGGAAGAGAAAACTTCCGGCTGCTGTGCATCTGAATCACGAATTGTTATTGAGCTTGTAGGTAACTCAAAATATTCAGCTTCTGCAAAATATTTTTTAAAAACCTCTTGACTTTTCCGTCCGTACAAGTATAATATATATGTACGGACAAGAATGGAGGTGAGGTAGATGTCCCCAAGACCCAAGTCCGATAAATCCAAAAATATGCGCTTTGAAATCAGAATGACAAAAGAAATGTCGGAAAAGCTGGAGTACTGTGCAGAGAAGCTTAAAACCAGTAAAACCGATGTGATTCAAAGAGGCATAGAGTTGGTTAGATTGGAACTGGAGAAAGAAAAATAGAGTGTTGGCCGCCGTAGGAAGCACTACCAACACTCTAAACACCAAACCACGAAGGTCTGATAAATCTATTATATCGGATCTTCTGTGGAAAATCAACAGGAGATTTATACAATTATGGCTAAGAAGATTTATACAATTATGGCTAAGAAGAACGAAATTCATATTTCCCCCGAGGAAGCATTGATGCTTCGTAAGGATCATGATGAATCCGAACTCGCATGGGCACAGAAGATGGCCGACTTTTACGGCTGCCGTCCCATCAAGAACAACGGTCCCAATTTCTATACCTTCGTGGCAGATGTGTTCCATGCAGGTCGGATCAGTGGGCTTCGTGAAGAACGGAGCAAGAGAAATGGGGTGGAGGCATGACCGTTGCGGAGGTTCTTGGGAGTGCAGACGAATACATTGCTTATTGCAACATGGAAAACATAAAAGCAAATCCTGCAATTGTCAAGGGGTTGACATCTCATGGAGCGAACCGTATTTCAGAGGATGCCGATCAGAACTGTGCGGAAAAGTTCCAGGAGGCACTATCCGGTTTGAGTGATGCAAAGTTTGCAATCGTCATGGATATGATACGCTTCCTGGATTGGAAGAATCGCTGTGGCACGAATGTGGCCCCAGGATAGACGAAGGGAGGCAAGAGAAATGCCGAGGGTAGTGCTCTCTAAGGCTTTGGAGGAAAAGCGGGAACGGCAGGACTTGCTGCTGGGCACGCTGGAGAAGTACCGGAAAGTCCGTGGCTATGCCAGTTGGGGTGAGGCTGCTCCTAAGTGTGGGTTTGCTCCGTCTACTCTTTATACACGGCTGAAAAAGCCGGACAAGCTGACACTGGGAGAGATCGAGATGATCATTCGTGGTCTGAAGATCCCGGCGGAGGAAATCAGACCGTATTTGTGCTGAGGCTTAACTTGCCGGCAACTTGCTGGAATGTGCAGCTTTTTGGAGATTGAACCATGAGCCATATAGGTCGAGGGTATGGAGCCGGAGAACGGGAAGGGGGAGTCGGATAGATGGATTGGAAGCGAGAAGTGATTGAAAAGCTTAGGGTGTATTCCTTCCAGAAGAATGCGTTGGTAAGCATTCCGGAGGAAATTGAGAGGATCGAGGAATCTATGTGTGGGATTCGTGCAGTAGCTACGGATGCGGTATCGGGTCACGGAAAGAGGAATACATACGAAGACAGACTGCTCTCCAAGATTACACAGCAGCGTATGCTGGAACGGCGACTTGCAGAAACTCGGAGCTGGCTTACTACTATGGATCGGGCACTAAACATGCTGAGTCGGGAGGATCGACTGATTCTGGAACGGTTTTATATCCACCCTGCAAAGGGTAATATTTGACCTGCTTTGTGAAGAACTTGCAATCGAGAAGTCTGGCCTTTATAAACGAAAGGATAAAGCCCTACGCAGACTGACACTCGCTATGTATGGTACCATTGAAAGCTAAATAGGAGAATTTTAGGAGACGATTTTTCCCGGAATTAGTGGTATAATAGGATCATGGAATCAATAAGAGACCTTGTCGGAGGAATTCGACAGGGTCTTTTGCATTATGTGGGAGGGGAAATATGGATAAGCTCAATGGGAATGTGTGCAAGGCATTCAAGGCTAGGAAGGACCGTTGTATCGGTTGCATGGGGGTTTGTGACAAATCTATGTCTATCCAGCTTTTTGAAAGCACAGACGATTGTAAGAAGTACGCATTGGAGCACTGCATGAAGGGTGGGGAGGGTTGTCCTATTGCAGAGGCTCTGGGAAAGGGCGTAGAGGTAGAGTAATAAGAATAGGGGGACCGTCCGGGCTTTCTGCTCGGGCGGTACTCTGCATGTTTAAGGAGGGATGTATTTGGTAAAATGGGACAAGATCAAGATCGACTATATCACCAATTCGGACATGAGCATCCGGGCAGTTGCCAAGAAGTACAAGGTTTCTGCAAGTGTGGTTGCAAGGAGGAGTGCAGCCGAAGGGTGGGCAGCCGAGAAGGAACGATATCAGAACGAAAGTGTATCAAATTCCATAAAGGAAATTATGGATCGTCAAGCTCAGCGAAGGGCAAGGGTTGAACGGATTGCCGATAAGCTCTTGGACAAGCTGGAGAAGGCTGTGGACGAGTTGGAGATGAGGGAGAAGTCCACCCGCACCAAGCAGAAAGAGGCAAGCGGCAACATTGAGATCGAGACTACCACGGATACTGTGGAGTTTGAAGACAGCGGCGTGGTGGATCGGGCAGGGGCTAAGTTGGTTGCGGCGGCCCTCAAGGATATGAAGGAGGTGCAGATGCTCCAATCCGCATTGGAAGAGCGGAAGCAGAAGGTACAGCTAGAGATCTTGGAACAGCAGCGTGATCAGAAGGACGAGGACGGCACTGTTACCGCTGTATTCAAGGGGGAAACCGATGCTCTCAGTGAGTAAAAAACTATACTCTTTCAAAATGCAATGTAATAAAATATTTTAAAACTATACACCCCTTGACAGTTCGAAAATGAGGATATACAATCACATAAAATCACACAAAACCCGTTGGGAGGGAACACTATGATCGGGAAAAGTGACCTTAGAGAGGCACACCGGATACTGAACGAATACAAGTCCGGCAGAGCGAATCTGGAACAGCGGATCGTTGACAATGAGCAGTGGTACAAGCTGCGGCATTGGGAGAAGCTGCGAGGCGGGACCAAGGAGCAGGTGGAGCCCGTAAGTGCATGGCTCTTCAACTGCATTGCCAATAAGCATGCCGATGCCATGGACAACTATCCCAGTGCAAACATGATCCCCAGGGAGGAAGGGGATAAGGCAGAAGCGGAGGCTCTGTCCTCTATCGTGCCGGTGCTTATGGAGCAGTGTGGCTTTGAGCAGGTCTATTCCGACTGTTGGGACGACAAGCTGAGAGGCGGTACCGGTGTTTACGGGATCTTCTGGAATCCCAAGAAGGCAGGTGGGATCGGGGATGTGGACATTAAGACCGTGGATCCTCTGAACCTGTACTGGGAGCCGGGGATCTCCGATATTCAGCAGTCTATGCATATGTTCCATGTGGAGCTCCGGGACATCAAGCAGTTAGAGGAGGACTATCCCGACCTCAAGGGTAAGCTGGGCGCAAGCCTCCAGGAAGCTCCTCAATATCTCTATGATGATACGGTGAATACTGCCAATAAACGGGCTGTGGTCGACTGGTATTATCACAAGGGAGGGAAACTCCACTACTGCAAGTTCGTGGGTGAGGAACTGCTCTACGCGTCTGAGAACGATCCCAACTATGTGGAGCGTGGCTGGTATGACCATGGGAAGTATCCCTTTGTCTTTGATCCTCTGTTCAAGGTGAAGGGGAGCCCCTGCGGTCTCGGCTACATTGATGTGGCGAAATCTGCCCAGGAATACATAGATCGCGGCGGACAGGCTGTCATGATGAATATGCTTGCCAATGCCCGTCCCCGTCATTTTATTCGTTCCGACGGCTCAGTAAATGAGGAAGAATACCTGGATCTCACCAGGCCCTTGATCCATGTAGACGGTCAGTTAGGAAAGGACAGCATCGTACGGGTAGAGCCGAACCCGCTGCCGGGGATCTACAATCAGATCATTGCCGACAAGGTCAATGAGCTCAAGGAGACCACAGGCAACCGAGATATCTCCACCGGCGGTTCTGCCTCCGGCGTCACTGCGGCTTCTGCCATTGCGGCGATGCAGGAGGCAGGAAGCAAGCTGTCCAGAGACGCCAACAAAGCCTCCTACCGTGTCTACCGCAAGGTGGTAGAGATGGTCATAGAACTGATCCGTCAGTTCTACGATGTGCCACGGTGCTTCCGGATCCTGGGCAATGATGGGACAGAAACCTTCCAAACCTATGACAACAGAGGAATCGTCCCCAAGTCCGCAGGGGAGTTCTTCGGACGGGATATGGGATACCGTATGCCCCTCTTCGATATCGAGATCACGGCACAGAAGGCTTCTCCTTATGCGAAGCTGAGCCAAAATGAGCTTGCCTTGCAGTTCTACAATGCAGGCTTCTTCGATCCCGGCAGAGCGGATCAGGCTCTTATGTGCCTGGATATGATGGACTTCAACGGTAAGGGTGTCATTATGCGGAAGATCGCAGAGAATGGCGGACTGTTTGAGCAGATGAAACAGCAGATCGCAATGCTGACTCAGATGGTACAGCAGCTTAGTAACCGATCTCCCGTGGGTGCGAAGCCTGTACCGGAGAATCATACACAAACTGCAGGGGGAAAGCCTGTAAGCAAAGCAGAACCGCAGATGCCGGAGCGGACCTTGGGAGAGCCTAAGAATGTCCGTGACGCACGACAGCGGACCGCAGATGCCACAGACCCCACCTAACATATGTACAGGAGGTGAGAGGAAAATGATATTTGTGGAATTTGTTGAGTCTCATGGCGTCCTGTGTCTAAGTGTAGAGGGCCATGCAGACACTGCTCCTAAGGGGGAAGATCTGATCTGTGCGGCCGCTTCTATCCTGGCTTATACTGCGGCTTACAGTATGGAGCAACTGTCTAAGGAAGGGAAGCTTAAGGACGGTGGAGAGTTCCTTGCTCAGTTGAATCCGGGGGATTGTCTGCTCGTCTGCACTCCCAAGCCGGAGTATTTGGCAGTAGCAAGGCTCATGCTTATGACTGCGCTCTATGGTTTCTATGTGCTGAAAGAAGCTTTCCCGGAAGTAGTAAGTGTCAATATCGAGAAGGATGAGGAGGTAAAAGATGTATGAACGAATGAACTTGCAGTTGTTTGCAGAAGGTGCTGCCGCTCCCGGTGGTGAGGCTGGATCTGCTACGGCTGCCCCGGAAGGCGGTGCGGCGGTACCCAATACAGCTCCTGTATTCCAGTCCAAGCGGAGAGGCGCGAAAGCGAATCCTTTGGCGAATGTGGTATATGGCAAGCAGGCAGTTCCTACCGGCGGTCAGACTGAGGGTGGACAGGATCCTTCCAAAACTGCAGCAGAACACGGCAAGGGAGAGGCACAACCTGTAGACCGCAATGCTGCCTTTGAGGGCTTGATCACGGGGGAGTACAAGGATCTCTATGAGCAGAAGCTTGCCGATGCCCGTAAGCAGGGGGCAGACAGCATGAGAGGGGATGCGGAGCGTAATCGCCAGATGGCTACCATGGTGGAGACCTTGGCTTATCGGTTCGGCATCAGCCCCGACGTGGACGGTAACTATGACCTTTCCAAGATCAGTGCCGCTGTTGAGAGCGAGCATAGATCTTCCCTCAGAGAGCGTGCCATGGAATCCGGCACCACGGAAGCGGAACTCTTGGAAGCAGAACAGCGTGAACGACGCTATATGCAGATGCAGCGGGAGAATGCGCTCCTCCGTAAGGCGGAAGCAGAACGCAGGAACAGGGAGGCGGCACAGAAGATCTATGCCGGCTGGGAGTCTCAGGCAGAGGCCGCCCGAAAGATCTATCCCAAGCTGGATCTGAAGGAGGAACTGAAGAATCCTGCCTTTGAACAGCTTATGAAAGCAGGTGTCAATGTACAGACCGCCTATGAGGTAGTCCACAAGGACAACCTGATTCACGCTGCTATGCAGT
>JAZSAO010000254.1:0-3858 GCA_045601945.1 Faecousia sp.
CTATTTTCAAGTTCGTAAAGGTCTTGTAGGGGCGATGCTGTGTTTGCGCAGCCGTTGGCGAGGGACGAGCCTTACGGATGCGGCATACCCCTTGCGGGTGCATCGCCCGAGGCACTTACAATAAGCACCGGGTCTCATTGAACGTAACAATGACGATTATGATCGTAGGGGCGAACTGTTCGCCCCTACGATGTGGTACCATGATTTTTACGAATGAAAAACTTGCTATCTGCGACGATACTGCCACGGGCGAAGACACGGCTTCGCCCCTACAGGTGCAAACCATAAACAGGCCGATAAACTTTGATTTGACCAACTAAAACAGGGAGCCGCTTTTTAAGTCGGCTCCCTGTGGATGTTATTTGTTTTTCGGGAAGGACAAGAGAACTTTGAACAAATCTCCGTCCAAGATCAGTTGGAAGGTTCCTCCGCACAGTTCTGTGTAACTTTTTGCAATGGGCAGGCCTAAGCCGTTTCCTTCTGTGGATCGCGAACTGTCTCCGCGAACGAATCTGCCCAAAATCTCATCCGCGGTAAAGTCTATGGGATAGGCAGACGTGTTTTTGCACTCCATGATGATCCGATCGCCTTCTTCGTAGGCTGAGAGGAATACACGGGTTCCCGTTAAGGCATATTTGGTAGCGTTTTGGATCAGATTGCTCAAAACACGGGATAACTTTCGCCCATCTCCCATAAAAGTTAGATTTTCCTCTGTCTTCAAGCAGAACCGTAGGGTTTCTTCCGGAATTTCAGCCGTTTCCTCAGCTAAACTCTGCTCTAACAGGAGCGCCGCATCCAAGACCTCCCAACAAACCTCTTCGTTTCCGCTTTGTACTCTGGACATATCGAACAGATCCTGCGTCAAACTCTTGAGTCGTTGACTTTTATCTCCAATGATGCGGATATAATCTTCTGCTTCCTCCGGCAAGTTTTCCACACGGGACAGCAACTCCGTATAGGTAATAATAGAGGTCAGGGGAGTTTTTAGGTCGTGGGACACATTGGTGATCAATTCCGTCTTCATCCGTTCCGCTTTCATCTTTGCGGAGAGGGAGTTGTCCAGACCCTTTGCAATATGGTTGATGTCCTCTGCAAGGGCTTTGAAATAGGTTGCCTTCGGTTCAGGAACCTGATGGGAAAGATCCCCATTGCGGATCCGTGTGGCACCTTTTTTGATCTCTGCCAGATCCTCCCCTTTTCGGGCGATCAGGTATCCCCCGAACCCGTAGAAAGGAAGGAGGAACAGAAGGATTCCCGGCCCCTCCTCTGCCGCAATGGCTACTATGATAACGGTCACGATGGTATAGACGAGGAGGGAGCCGATTTGCAGGAGTGTAAAAATGCTCTCTCGAGCATGGATAAAGACCCTTGCCCAACCCTTCAAGCCTCTCCCAATGGCTTTACAGCACGTCCATAGGGCGATCAGCAATTTTTTCAGAAGGCGCAGTAAATACTTCAGAATGATGCAAACTCCACACCGCTTGGCAAACAATCCTGCCTTTAGATTCCGAATGATGGACAGCAGAGAGCATAGAATCAGCCCACCTGCCAAGGGAACTACCAGACCGGGGATCAAATAAGCGGTTTCTATGGGGAGCTGCTTGTCAAAGGCGGTTTCGATCACCACCCAACATAGCATCACTGCCCCGATGCCGATGGCAGCCATAGCACCCAGATGGAACTCCACCCAGATCTTATCTACCCAGCTTTCCTTCCGATTGCCGTCCTTATCCTTACCGCAAACGCAGATCAGATAGATGAGAGACAGAAGGAGCGTAAGGGCGCAGATCAGCATCCGAGATCCCGTGGTGTATAAAATATCTTCCTGCTTGTCCCACAGAGTGGCACAGCTTTCTACGTATTCCGGACGGATCCGTGTGGCGATAACCATAGGAGGTAGCTGTAGATGTTCGATACCATAATCATAGGTATCCGGGGCGCGATAGGAAGCATGACTGCTGCTAAAACGGGTGGATTGATCCTTTTCCATAGCATAGTATTTGTACACACCGTTCATAAGGGGCGACGCATCCACATAGTCGGTGTTGGAGATCACGGCGCCGTTTAGGTTTACATAATATTCGATGTAATCTAAATAGGCCATTGTCTCCAAACGTTCCTTACTCCTGCGGAGGAAGAATTCCAGTTCTTCTTCCGTCAGTGCTCGGGGGAGGGAGTTAACCGAGGGAGCGGTGATGTAGTCCTGCTCTTCTGTGACCTCGGTGGGGGAAAACTCATCCTCCATCCCAACAGTGGGAGGAAGGGCTGTTTCCATTTGTCCTTCCGTAGAGGAATGGTCATAGTCATCTGCTACATAGATAGAATCACGGTAGTCAATCTCCCAGAAGGTTCCCAGAACCGCATTTTCTGCCATGCTTACAAGATGGCGGAAATAATGGCTGTCTTCTAAGGTCGTGCCGAAATCATAGATATAGTTGTCTTCCTCCCAAAACTGCTGACCTGCTTGGATCCCCACGAGACATCCAAGGGTCAGACTTGCCAGAAAGAGGATCACTGCAAGTGTTTTTAGATATGGGGAAAATAAGAATTTTTTCATTGCCTTTACTCCTTTCTCAGATCAGATGATCTTATAGCCGATGCCCCAGACCACCTTTAGATATTTGGGATCTTTGGGGTTGATTTCGATCTTTTCTCGAATGTGGCGAATATGGACGGCGATGGTGTTGTCTGACACAGCGGTGTCTTCCCGCCAGACCTTGCGGTAGATCTCCTCTGCGGAGAAGACCTTACCACGATTTTGTACCAGCAATTCTAAGATCCGATACTCGATGGGGGTCAGCCGAATTTCTTCTCCGTCTACCTTAACTTGTTTGCTCTCCGTGTTAAGAGAAAGACCGTCAATGGTGATCTCTCCCAACTGCTTCCCCATGGAACCCAAGGTGGTATAGCGGCGAAGCTGAGACTTTACCCTTGCTACCAGTTCCGAGGGGTTAAAGGGCTTGGTCACATAGTCATCTGCTCCGGCGGTCAAGCCTAAGATCTTATCTGCATCTTCAGACTTTGCAGACAAGAGGATCACAGGAATGTTTCGGGATTCTCGTAGCTTCATGAGGGTTCGGATCCCATCCATTCTGGGCATCATAATATCTAAGATCATGAGATGGATCTCCTGTTCTCCCAAGATCCCTAAGGCTTCTATTCCGTCGTGTGCTTTGTAGACCCCATAGCCTTCGGCTTTCAGAAAAATGCCAATGCTGTCTACGATCTGACGATCATCGTCTACTATGAGAATGTTCATAGCATCACCTCCTGTACCTAAAGTGTAACAAGAAAATCTTAATAAACGGCAATGAAAATTCTTAAGATTTCTTCACAAATCCATCATACCACAGGAATGATCCACGGTCAAGGAAAGCAACCCCACAATCCGGAGCCAATATTTGGGAAACCACAGCTTAACGCACCGTTGGTTCGTAAGGAATCATGAAGTCCCGTTGCTGATGAATGATGAATCATGAATCATTGATGTGTGGCTACGCCACGGATTGAAAATCATGGGCTAACGCGCATAGTTATTGAACTGCAAATCACAGTTTATCGAGCCGTTTACGAATCCGCACAAACCCCTTGGCACTCCCTCTGGGAGAGCTGTCGCCCTTGGGCGACTGAGAGGGCAGTATGCAGTAGACGTTAGAACCAACTATCAGAGAAAGTACCGGGTCCTTCTCTGCCTACTACGAAATCGGTACAAAATTGGGAATCCCTACTGCCCTCTCCGCCGCAGTCGCGGCACCTCTCCCATTGGAGAGGCAAGGGCCTATGCCAACTTGGTAAACAACTCCATAAACGAATATTTTCATTTCAATTCGTCCCGAAGGGACACAAAAAATCGACAAG
>JAZSAO010000255.1:0-11733 GCA_045601945.1 Faecousia sp.
GGATTGCCCAATTTCCCCGGCATGGTTTCAGCGATCCCTGCTATTACTACGAATAAGGCTGTAGATCTGTTTGAACGCTTTGGCGTTTATACTAAGGCGGAACTGGAGTCCCGTGCGGAGATCCTGTACGAGACCTACGCCAAAGTAACGCTTATTGAAGCGAGAACGATGCAGCACATGGCTGCAAAACACTATATTCCCTCTGTGGTTCATTACACAACACGACTTGCAGATTCTATTTGCAAGGTCCGCGGTGCTTGTCCCTCTTTATCTGTGAATGTACAAGCGGAACTTTTGCGAAAGACCAGTGAACTTTTGGAATCGGCAAACGACGCATTGCACGATTTGGACAGCAAGGTGGAACAGTGCAACCATATGGATGGGGCTCGAGACCTGGCGGTTTATTGTCGGGATGCGATGGTACCCTCCATGGATGCTTTGCGTAAGGCGGTAGACGGCTTGGAACTGCTGACAGATAAGGATCTGTGGCCTGTTCCCACCTATGGCGATCTTATGTTTGAGGTATGATGGATATCCGCTACGGAACTACAGATATCTATGATTTTATGAGGTGATCGATTATGAGTGAAGAAAAGAATAAATTGGACACGGCAGAAGAACAGGTTCATGAAAGTACGCCCTTTGAACCGTCTCCTCGATGGAAGCGAATTGGGGCATGGATCCTTGTTGTTATCGTGACGATTGGGGTTATTAACTGGCTTATCTCTATTGCCTATCCCGATTGGCCTGAGTTTATTATGGGGTTATTCCGTTGAAGATCCTTGGAATTGATCCGGGCTATGCAACCACGGGATTTGGACTTATTACATCTGAACGAGGGCAGTATGGCCTGATGCAATACGGGGTGATTACCACGCCGGCAGATATTTCCTTTCCACAGCGTTTAGAAATGTTATATGATGATATGTGCAGACTGATCGAGGTGACTGGACCGGAGGCTGTTGCGGTAGAAGAATTGTTTTGGGGCCATAATATCACGACCGGTATTGGTGTTTCACATGGACGAGGGGTAATCCTTTTGGCTATCCAAAAGGCAGGACTACCGCTGTTTGAATATACGCCCATGCAAGTAAAACAGGCGGTAGTAGGCTATGGAAAAGCAGAGAAAAGACAGGTTATGGACATGACCCGTCGACTGTTGAAAATGGAGAAAATGCCACGTCCCGATGATGCGGCGGATGCCATTGCAATAGCGCTATGCCATGCCCGTTCATCTACCAGCCTGCTTATGAATCGAGGTTAAGAATGTTTTATTATTTGAATGGAGAAATCACTGTCTTAGAAGAAAATATGGCAGTGGTAGATTGTGGCGGTGTCGGATATGCCTGCCGTACCAGCGGCTATACGCTTTCTAAGTTAAAATTAGGACAGAGAGCAAAACTTTATACATACTGTCATATTCGGGAAGATGCCTTTGATATATACGGCTTTTCCAGTCGTGAAGAATTGCGGTGCTTCGAAATGCTTCTGAGTGTAACCGGAGTAGGTCCTAAGGCGGCACAGGCGATCCTATCTGCTGTGTCCCCGGATCGGTTCACCCTTGCTGTTATGACACAGGATGAAAAGGCACTGACCGCCGCCCAAGGTATCGGTAAAAAAATCGCACAGCGGATCATTCTGGAACTGAAGGACAAAATGGGAAAGGCATCGACTACAGAAATGTCCGGTGGAGATTTCACACCCATTCAGCAGACGAGTGGATCTCCTCTTACATTGGCACAGGCTGCTCTGGCAGAACTTGGCTACTCTCAGGCCGAAATTGTCGCTGCACTGAAGGGCCTGAAGGTAGAGGGCATGACCACAGAGGAAATCATTCGTTATGCACTGCGTGCTATGGTTATGAGGTAAGATATGAGTATTGATTTTTCACAAGATTCGAGTGCGCCGATTATTACTACCGGATTTACTCCCGCAGATGAGCAAGAGTATTCCTTGCGCCCGAAGCATCTATATGAGTACAACGGACAGGAGAAGGTAAAGGAAAATCTATCTGTTTACATTGAGGCTGCAAAGAGACGGAATGATCCGCTTGATCACGTCCTCCTGTATGGCCCTCCCGGATTGGGCAAGACCACTCTTGCAGGCGTTATTGCAAATGAGATGGGGGTTAATATTCGCATTACATCCGGTCCTGCTATTGAAAAGGCCGGCGATCTGGCGGCTCTCCTGACTAATTTAGGGGAGGGGGACATTCTTTTTATTGACGAGATTCATCGTTTGAATACGGCTGTAGAAGAGATACTCTACCCGGCAATGGAGGATTTTGCCATTGATATTATTGTGGGAAAGGGTCCCTCTGCAAATTCCATTCGTCTGGATCTTCCAAGATTTACATTGATTGGTGCTACTACCAGAGCAGGGCAGCTTTCCGCACCTTTACGGGATCGCTTTGGGGTTACCTTCCGTCTGGAACTGTACACTCCGGAGGAATTGTGTCGGATTATTACCCGTTCTGCAGGGTTGTTAGGTATGGAGATCCAAAAGGAGGGCGCTATGGAGATCGCCACCCGTAGCAGAGGGACTCCCAGAATTGCCAATCGGATGCTTCGTCGGGTTAGAGATTTTGCGCAGATCTTCTATGATGGGGTCATTACTCGAGAGGCGGCAGATCATGCTTTGGGGAAATTGGAAGTCGATGCGTTGGGGCTGGATCCTACAGATAGACGGATGCTGACTGCAATTATTCGGAATTACGGTGGTGGCCCTGTTGGATTGGAGACCCTTGCTGCAACGATTGGAGAAGAGGCGATCACTTTGGAGGATGTGTACGAGCCGTATTTAATGCAGATTGGATTCCTGACTCGTACGCCAAGAGGCCGCTGCGTTACGCAACTGGCTTACGATCATCTGGGTATCACCGGTATCGCAGGAGAACAACTGACATTTTGAACGAAAATAGCCCTTGATTATGGTTAAAAACTTACAATTTTGGGATTTAATATAAAAAGTAAAGTTTATTCTATTGACAAAGAAGATTTACGGTGTTATAATGGCTAAGAGTCGTAGACATATATGTCACACGACCACCCTGCAGCATTTTTAACCGCGTCAGGGAAACATCTACTAAGAGAGGTAAAAATCATGTACGAAGACAAGACTTTAGTTTGCAAGGAATGTGGCGAAGAGTTCGTATTCACCGCCGGTGAACAGGAGTTCTATGCAGAAAAGGGATTCCAGAACGAGCCCCAGCGTTGCAAGACCTGCCGTGACGCTCGCAAGAATGCTGCCCGTAGCCCCAGAGAGTTCTTCACTGCTACCTGCGCTAACTGCGGTGGCGAAGCTCGCGTTCCCTTTGAGCCCAAGACTGACCGTCCCGTATACTGCAGCGATTGCTTCGCTAAGATGCGTGAGAACGGCTAATATCGGCTACACAAATTGAAGCAAAAAATACTGAGTTTTTCGTTAGAAGGACTCAGTATTTTCTGTTTTTGGACGAATGTATATAATACCCGCAAGCCTGTAAAACCGGCTTGAAATAGCCGTATTTACAGATCCTCCCACAGCTTACATTATTATAACGATGTTGGAAAAGTACAGCTACAAACATCGTATCATTTTTCGCGATCGTAGGGAAGCTGATGCTTTTTTGGAGCAGCTATGAGGGAGATTTATCATATAAGGCCCTTTTATGGTAGCTTGTTTTCTGCCTTATTTCTGTAGAAATATGCAAAATTCGATAAAAATCCGATACTTGACAAACAGGAACTTCCTGCGTACAATATAAAGGTATATCTGTATTTAGCTCTTTTGTAGATAAGGAGTCCTGCAAATGGCAGTAGAATATATTACATCCTTACAGAATCCTCTGATTCGCCATATGCGTAAACTGCAAAATTCTCGCAGCTACAGACGTGAGTCACGAGAATTTATTTGCGAAGGATGGAAGCTTTTAGAGGAAGCAATGAAATGGTTTCCCTATGTTAAGACTGTGGTTTATGCGAAGGGGCGGCAATGCCCCCCCATGTCAAGTCAGACACGCGTGGTAGAGGTACCGGAGTCTGTCTTAGAGAGTTTGTCAGCTATGAAGAGTCCACAGGGTGTGGTTTTTACCTGTGAGTTACCTGCGGAGTTCGAGCCGCAACTTCGGCCCGGTATGCTCCTTTTGGATGGGATACAGGACCCCGGAAATCTGGGTACGATTCTTCGGACTGCGGACGCCTTCGATATTCCAGTGATCCTTACCAACGGTTGCGCTGATCCGTACTCCGATAAGACCATCCGTGCTTCTATGGGGTCGGTATTTCGTACGGTCCCCGGCAGCATTTCTATGAATGCTCTGCTGGAAAAATGTAAAGAACTTGGAATCTGTTTGGCTGCGACAGCTTTAACAGACAAAGCTGTGGATTTGCGGAGTCTGAACTTGTCTGATTATATTACGGTAATCGGTAGCGAAGGGCAGGGGATCTGTCGTACGTTACTGGATGCATCTGACAAACAGGTGATTATTCCTATGGAATCCCGTTGCGAGTCGCTAAATGCGGCGATCGCCGCATCGATCGTAATGTGGCAGATAAAGCAGGGAACGAAAGTATGATCTCCCTGTTTATCGTTGCATCGTAGAAAGAAAGGAGTCATCGATCTAACAGCCTTCTGTTTATATGGGAATGTGCGTTGCATCGATGAAGAGATACGATTATGCAGAAACATTGGATTTGGCTGGCACAGCGAAAAGGGATCGGTCATGTAGGCTGCAAAAAGCTTCTTTCTGCCCTACATTCTGCTGAGGATATTTATGAGATGAATGCAGAGCAGTACCGAATCCTGGGGCTTAAGTTCATGCGGAGTAATTGGATCGAAACACTTTCAGATAAGGATTTGACTGTGGCTGAGCGAATCGTAGAAGAATGCCGCCGCCACGAAATACAGATTATTACATATAACGATCCGATGTATCCCCAACGATTGAAGGAAATCTATGATCCTCCCTGTGTACTATATTGTAAGGGCACGCTTCCGGATATGGATCGGGAAGCTGTAGTTGGTGTTGTAGGTACCAGACGGTGTACGAATTACGGATTGATCCTGACCAGACAGCTATCGTCTCTCATTGGCTTGAGTGGCGGTGTTGTAGTTTCCGGCGGTGCGAGAGGCGTTGACACAATGGCTTTGTATGGGGCGCTTATGTCCTATAAGCCTGTGGTTTGTGTTCTTGCCGGAGGTTTGGATGAGTACTATCCCAGAGAAAATAAAAAACTGTTCGAGGATATTACCCGACAGGGGTGCTTGATCAGTGAACTCCCTCCCGGAAGTAAGCCTGTTCCGCAATATTTTGTTGGGCGAAATCGTTTGATCAGTGGATTGTCTGTGGCGGTTTTGGTTGTGGAAGCGCCTAAAGGCAGTGGTGCAATGACTACGGCGGAACTTGCACTCTCACAGAACAGAGATGTCTTTACAGTACTGCGAGGGGATAACACTTATTATAACCAAGGAAATCGGGAACTGATCGATGCAGGATGCGAGGTCGTTCGTGACGGATGGGAACTGATGTCTCGGTATGCCCCTCTATTCCCCGATAAGATAATAGATGGACGGGGAAGAGAAGCATTGCAGTTGCAGTACCAAAAACAATTTGGAAGATCATGGACACTTACTTCCTCTCATTCGGCATATTCTGATCGAACGGAAAACAAAATGGCCCAATATTCGGTGCTGAAGGATCCTGCTCCTGTAACGTCTTTCACTTCCGAAGAGAGGGTACAGATGAGAAAGAACGCTTCCTCCGGGGGAACGTCTCGTCCACAAGATCTACCTGAATCGGAGAGTAAAGTTCTGTCGGTCATTGGGGCAGATCCTATAGAGATCGATGAAATTATTTTGAAAACCGGCATGGAAGCAACTGCTGTTTCTACGGCATTGACTATGCTGCAAATAAAAAAGAGAATTACCAAATGCTTTGGTAATTCCTATCAAAGAATATGATTTGGAGGTTCCTTCATGGCAAAAGGAACAAATTTAGTAATTGTTGAGTCTCCGTCTAAGGCGAAGACCATTGGAAAATATTTAGGTTCAGGCTATCAGGTTCTTGCTTGTATGGGCCATTTACGAGATTTGCCGAAGAGCACGATGGGCGTTGATATTGAGGATGACTTTACTCCTCAGTACATCCCTATGAAAGGAAAAGAAAGCCTGATTCGTGAGTTGAAGGCAGCTGCGGCAAAAGCGGAGCGTGTCTATCTGGCCACTGACCCGGACCGTGAAGGGGAAGCCATTTCATGGCACTTAAAAGAACTCTTTGGTCTGGATGATCAAAAAGCAAAGCGAGTTACTTTTAATGAAATTACAAAAAAGGTGGTTCTTAGCAGTATTCAGAACCCCAGAGATATAGACCGTCACTTGGTAGATGCACAACAGGCACGACGAATTCTGGATCGTATTGTGGGCTATCAGCTTAGCCCCCTGTTGTGGAAGAAGATCCGACGCGGTCTTTCAGCAGGTCGCGTCCAGTCTGTCGCAACTCGTTTGGTTGTGGAACGGGAGCGAGAGATTGCGGCCTTTGTGCCCAGAGAGTATTGGACTCTGGATGTTGACCTTAGATGTGTAGACAAGGAAGGTGGATTTGTAGTCCGCTATTTCGGTGATACTAAGAAGCGGGAACTGAACTGTGAAGCAGAAGTAAATCAGATTCTATCGGACATTGAAGGCAAGGATTTTACCATTGCCTCTATGAAGCGTTCCGAAAAACGTCGCAGTCCTACGCCCCCTTTTATTACCTCCACACTCCAACAGGAGGCATCCAGAAAGCTGAATATGACTCCTCGTCGTACCATGGCAGTTGCCCAACAGCTTTACGAAGGCATCGAGATCACCGGAGAAGGTTCTGTAGGTCTGATCACCTATATGAGAACGGATTCACTCAGATTATCCGATGAGGCTCTGCAGGCTGCTAAGGACTTTATTATCGGTCGCTACGGTCAGGCATTCTATGCCGGAACTCCTCGCCGCTTCCGTAAAAAGGATGGTGCTCAGGACGCTCACGAAGCCATTCGACCCAGTGACGTGACTTTGGATCCGGAACGGATCAAGAACGATTTGACCAAGGAGCAGTATCGTTTGTACAAGCTGATCTGGAGTAGATTTGTAGCTTGTCAGATGGCAGAAGCTGTTTATGATGCAGTACAGATCGACACCACTTGCGCAGGTCATGTATTCCGTGCAGGGGAACAGATCATGAAGTTCCCCGGCTTTACAGCAGTTTATGAAGAAGGCCGCGATGATGACGATGAAGAAAAGACCGGGGTGCTTCCGGCTTTGGATGGTACCGAGCGTCTCCGCTCTCAGAAAACCTCTAAAGAGCAGCATTTCACCATGCCCCCTGCTCGATATACCGAAGCAACTTTGGTCAAAGCTATGGAGGAACGAGGGGTTGGCAGACCTTCCACCTATGCAGCTATCGTTGCCACCATTCAGGACCGTGACTATGTGGTTAAGAAGGAAAAGCGGCTCCATCCTACACCCTTGGGCGAGGTGGTTACCGACCTGATGCTCGACCGGTTCAATGACATCATTGACGTAGAATTTACTGCCAATATGGAACGCCGATTGGATGAGGTGGAGGCCGGAAATATTCGTTGGAAACAGATTCTTCGTGATTTTTACGCAGGGTTCCATGCCTCTATGATCAGTGCAGAGGAAGCATTGGAAGGAAAACGGATCAAAGTTCCTGAGGAAGTTACTCAGGAGATTTGTGAAGTTTGCGGTAAAAATATGGTGGTAAAATTCGGACGATTCGGCCCATTCTTGGCTTGTCCCGGATTTCCGGAATGTTCTAACACGAAGCCTATTGTAGAACGGATGCCCGGCCGTTGTCCTAAGTGCGACAATACCATCTTGAAAAGAAAGAGCAAAAAAGGCTATGTATTTTATGCCTGTGAGCGGGGAATTGAATGTGGCTTTATGACATGGGATGTTCCTACCGAACAGATCTGTCCTGCTTGCGGAAAGACCATGTTTAAACGTTCCGGCAAAGGTGCCATGAAGCCTTTCTGCACCAATGAAGAATGTAGCAACTTCCTGCCGGAGGACAAGCGCGGTTATAAGCGTCGTATGCCTAAGGCAACTGCGGAAACTGTAGATAATGCCCAAGAAATCCCGGAAACCGGGAAGAAAAAGACAGTGGCTAAAAAAGGAACGAAGAAAAAATGACAGAAGTAAAAGTGATCGGAGCAGGACTGGCAGGCTGTGAGGCCGCTTGGCAGCTTGCTGAACGTGGTATCAAAGTCAAACTCTATGAAATGAAACCCTTAAAAAAATCTCCGGCCCACCATTGTAACGATTTTGCGGAATTGGTTTGCTCGAATTCTCTTCGCGGGGATCGTTTGGAAAATGCAGTTGGTCTTTTGAAAGAAGAACTTCGTCGCAGCGGGAGTTTGATTCTGTCTTGCGCAGATGCGACTCGTGTGGAAGCCGGTGGATGTTTGGCAGTAGACCGTTATGGATTTTCTGCTATGGTTACGGAGAAGATCCGTAATCACCCGAACATTACCGTTCTTGCTGAGGAAGTTACAGAGGTACCAGAAGGGCCTGTGATCATTGCAACAGGACCTTTGACCTCTGATGCTATGAGTGAAGCCATTGCCAAGTACTTCGGAAACTCCGAGTATATGCATTTCTTTGATGCGGCGGCTCCTCTGGTGACATTGGAGTCTATCGATATGGAACACGCATGGTTTGCATCCCGTTATGACCGTGGCTCTGCAGACTATATTAACTGCGCCATGTCTCGTTGGGAGTATCAGGAATTCGTTCGGGAACTTTCCAATGCGGAGGAAGCAGAGGTTCATGGATTCGAGGATAAGAATATCTTTGAAGGCTGTATTCCGGTAGAGGTTATGGCAAGACGTGGTGTAGATACTCTGCGCTACGGACCTCTGAAGCCCGTTGGACTTCGGGATCCTCGTACCGGCACAGAGCCTTATGCGGTGGTTCAGCTTCGTAGAGACAATGCTGCAGGTGATATTTATAACATCGTGGGCTTCCAGACCCATCTTAAATTCCCGGAGCAGAGACGCGTATTTTCTATGATTCCGGCACTTCACAAGGCAGAATTCGTCCGATACGGTGTGATGCATCGCAACACATTCCTGAATTCTCCCAATCTGTTGGATCGCACCTATGCAGATCGTCGGGATCCTATGGTGGCCTTTGCCGGACAGATGACCGGTGTTGAGGGCTATGTGGAATCCTGTGCTTCCGGCTTCGTTGCAGCAGTCTCTATGGCGGCCAGAATCTTGGGAGAACCTGTTCCCGATTATAGCCGTAAGACTGCTATGGGAGCCTTGGGTTACTATATCAGTAACGAAAATGCTGTAAACTTCCAGCCGATGAATGTAAACTTTGGTATTATTGATCCTTTAGAAGAGAGAGTCAAGGGAAAGGCTAACAAAAATCTTGCCATTGCCAACAGAGCATTGGCCTATCTTGAATCCATGAGAAGTGAGGAACAAGAATGAAGATCATCATTGACGCAATGGGTGGGGACAACGCTCCACAGGCAATCGTAGAGGGTGCTTTAAAAGCCTCCGAAGAATTCGGTGTAGAAATGATTCTGGTAGGACGTGGTGAGGAAATCCTTTCTTCCATGCGTCAGTGCGGATTTGAGAATCTGCCAAAGGGTGTAGAGATCTGCCACGCAGATGATGTGGTGGATATGCACGCAGAGGCTTCCGAGGTTGTTAAACAGCACAAAGGATCTTCTATGGTAAAAGGTCTGAAAATGCTGGCAGATGGAGAAGGGGATGCGTTTATTTCTGCAGGCAATACCGGAGCGCTCCTTACAGGTGCTACTTTGCTGGTTAAGCGAATCAAGGGAGTTCGTCGTGCGGCCTTTGCTCCCGTCCTTCCCATTGGAAAGGGCGCGATCTTAGTTGATGCAGGTGCAAATGTAGTTTGTACCCCGGAATTCCTCCTGCAATTCGGTTGCATGGGCTCCTTCTATGCACAAAAGGCGCAGGGAAAGAAGAACCCCCGTGTGGCACTTCTGAATAATGGAGCAGAGGATACCAAGGGAGACGATCTCCATAAGGAAGCCTATCGTCTCCTGCAGGATGCAGGAGAAAAGGGTCTGATCAACTTTGTGGGGAATATTGAAGCCCGTGAGGCTGTGGGAGGAGATATAGACGTTCTGGTAGCAGACGGCTTCTCCGGCAATGTATTCCTTAAAACCATCGAGGGTACGGCCCTGTATATGTCCGGTTTGATCAAGGGAATGTTCATGAGAAATCTCCTTACCAAGATCGGCGCACTCCTTTGCAAAAAAGGAGAATCTATCAAGAAAGCATTGGACTATCGCGAAGTAGGTGGCTCTCTGATTCTCGGCATTTCCAAGCCGGTGATCAAGGCTCATGGCTCATCCGATGCCAGAGCGGTTCGCAGTGCGATTAGACAGGCAATTCATGCAGTAGAAAGTGACTATTGCACGGATATCAAGAATCATGTGCAATCCATGATCCTTCCGAAAGAGGTAAAAGATGTATAAGGCTCTCGAAGATGCATTAGGCTACCGGTATAAGGATCAAAATCTTCTCCGCCATGCATTGTCCCATTCTTCTTATGCTAACGAGGTATATAAGAATAGTTTGCGAAGTTACGAAAGACTGGAGTTTCTGGGAGATTCCATCTTGGGGTTTGTGACGGCAGAGTATCTCTGGAGAGTTTTCCCTGAAAAACCGGAGGGAGATCTAACTCGAATCCGAGCGGAATTGGTTTGCGAGAAGAATCTTGCAGATGTAGCAAAGCAGATCCGCTTGGGAGACTATTTGCTTCTGGGTCATGGTGAGGCGCAAGGGGGAGGAAGAAACCGTAGCGGTATCCTCTGTGATGTGATGGAGGCGCTCATTGCTGCAGCCTATTTGGATAGCGGCTTTGAAGAGGCAAAGGGGATCGTATACAGATTGATCATTCCTATGCTTAAAAAGATATCCCAAACCCGTGACTATAAGACAGAACTGCAGGAATTGATCCAGCAGAAAAAAGATCAGCATTTGACATATGAGGTGCTGGAGGCCACCGGACCGGATCATTGTAAGGAATTTTTGGTTCGGGTATCCATGAACGGTCAGGAACTGGGCAGAGGCGTCGGCAGTAGCAAAAAACGCGCCGAACAGGAAGCGGCATGCTGTGCGCTGAATATGCTTAGGAAATAAATGTCTGTGTTGAAAACAACGAAGGAACGATTTAACAAGTTTCTTCGTTGTTTTCGTTTTGTCAGGGTCATAAAAATGAAAAATATTCGGCATCTTATGGAAAAATTATGGGGAACATATTGCATTTTGTCATAAGGTTTGGTAAAATAGAGTCTTGATAATACAATGGGAGAACTATTAGAATGCATCTAAAACAACTTGAGGTACAGGGCTTTAAGTCCTTTCCGGATCGTACTGTGGTTTCCTTTGGTCATGATATCACCGCCATCGTTGGTCCTAACGGTAGTGGCAAGTCCAATATTTCCGATGCGATCCGCTGGGTTATGGGCGAAATGAGCACAAAGGCCCTTCGCGGAAGCAAAATGGAAGATGTGATATTCGGCGGGACGCTGAAGCGTGCACAGGTCAGCTTTGCAGAGGTTTCGCTGATCTTGGACAATTCCGAGCACACCTTTGACCATGATGGTACGGAGATCATGGTTACCCGGAGGTTTTACCGGTCTGGTGAAAGCGAATACTATATTAACCCCCAGTCTGCAAGGCTCAAGGACATCAACGAAATGTTCATGGA
>JAZSAO010000256.1:0-2625 GCA_045601945.1 Faecousia sp.
TGCTCTTGCCCCTTCCTTTACAACCTTATAGAGGAACTTCTTGTTTTCTCTTGCCAACTGAGAGGGGACGGATTTCCAGATCATAGAGATCTTGGGGAATTCATGAATGTCAGGATGTTTGGCAAAGTCCCGTTCATAAGCGCCGATTATTCCGGACAGAGCCTCCTGCATGGCAGAAACATCTCTTGCTTCTGTCCACATACGCACAGGCTCCGGCATACCGCCGGTCACATAGTACATCTTCAGCTTCTCATACAAGGGATTATAGAAGGCATCGGGAATCGGCGCAATGGTATCTATGCTCTTTAAATACTCCACAAGATTCTCATCCCCGTTAGCAAGCAGGAATTCCGAGAAGGTCATGGGGTCGATCTGCATAAAGTTCACCTTTCCAACAGGAAAGGAAGAAGGCTTAGCCAAAGCAATGCCCAAGAGAGAGCCTGCACAAGCAACATGATACTCCGGTGCATTCTCACAGAAGTACTTCATGGAATTGATCACCTTTGGGCAATCCTGAACCTCGTCAAAAATGACAAGGGTTTTTCCCGGTACAATTTTCTGGCCGCTGGCAAGAATCAAATTTTGCAGAATCCGATTGACATCCTTGGTAGTCTCAAAGAATTGCTTATATTCCTCATTCTCATCAAAGTTGAAATAGGCTGTGTTTTCATAGTACCGTTTGCCGAATTCCTTCAGGATCCACGTCTTTCCTACCTGTCGCACACCCTTCAAAATCAGCGGCTTGCGATAGGGAGAATTCTTCCATTTCAAAAGCTTTTCCAAAATAAACCGTTCCATACAACCACCTCTTCGCACAACGCTTTATACTCAAATATAATTGTATTATATATCAAATCGAAGAAAATTACAAGCACAATCACATAAATATATGGTTTCTTAGTGCTTGAAATCACATTTTTATATATACCAAGAACTTGCAACAAGTAATCAACAGTGTGCATTGACGAACGCAGGTCTATGGGATATAATGGGTATAGAAACCCTTGCAGAATATCATACCGAGGAGGGCAAAATAGAATGAGTAGCTATGTAATCAGTGTTTCTTTGGGCACAGGCTGCTATCGGCATATTCAGATATCCCAAAACGCAACCTTGTATCGACTCCACAAGGCGATCATAAGTGCGTTTGATTTTGATGACGACCACGCACACGCTTTTTTCATGGATAATAGAGCATGGAACGATTGGGATGCCTATTATTCCATGAAATCAGAGGGCTATGAACGACTCACCAAGAGTGCAAAGCTAAACAAGCTCGGGCTTTCTAAGGGGAGACAATTTAAATACATCTTTGACTTCGGGGATGAGTGGACTTTTCAGTGCAAAGTCCTGCGACAATTGGAAGAAGATATAAAAACACCATCCGTTATACGCAGCGTTGGGGAAGCTCCCCAACAGTACCCTTCATGGGATGAGGACGAAGACTGGGAGGATGATGAAGACTGGGAGGACAACGCAGGAGAATCCGAGGAGTGGAATGAAGAATATGATCCCAATGACGAGGGGGACGATCTTGTGCCCTACGCAGATGAGGAGAATGCCGAAGAGGATGAAATCAATTTCTTCCCGGAAATCCTGCCCCAACGCATTATTCAAAGTCTGTTTATGGATCTCCCACTTTCTATAAATGCCACCAGAACCATTCATCTCTATTTTGATGCTGCTGTTAGACTTTACGGCATCATCCCGGTTGGTCTGATAATGGATATTTATAATACTCAGAACAGACCCGTTGACCCCGATGTTTTCTTCGCTTTGGTATCGATCATGTGTCATGAAGAAAATAGCTTTATCATTCTCCCATCCGAAGAGGATGAAGATGATTCTGGTGCAATTTCCACTGATATGATGGTGATAGACATCTGCCTTCTTTCGGACGGCAGTGGTGAGGAATTATTAGAATTGGTACAGAAGCAGAAGGATACCCCTTATTTTGTGCCTCCTAAGAAGGAATTCTTAAAATATGCAGACCGTAACTATTTCCCCTCAACACCCGAAAGCGAAGCCATGCTCCAATACCTTCTCAGCAGAAATCCTTTACCCGACCCTCATGTCACATTATTGGATCTCCAAACCATGTGTGAAGATGACTTACCCCTTGAAAGGGTCCTCAAAATTCAAGCCATATGCGGTTTGCGTTTTAAAACAAAAGAGGATCTCGACACATTCACCGCCCTATTTATGGATCTAAACAACCATACCAGGAAGACGGTCATCCGCGGTTTTACTCCGATTGAACTGGAAAATGCGCCTAAGAGCGAACATCCCCTTTATTTCAAACCCGATATAGATGGGCAACTGTCCATATTCGATTAACTTCCTACCAATGAGGTCTCCTCCGAGAAAGGAATAATTCATAAAACTATCGTTAGAATCGGGTAGGAGGCTGACCGTTAGTCGGTCAGCCGACCTCCCACAGAACCGTACGTACCGTTCGGTATACGGCTCCTCCCTTGTTTACGCCGCTACAGATTTGTAGTAGACACTCATACTCATAAATCCTGCCCTTTCCAATCTTTCATTGGAGAGGGCTTGACTTATTATGGGGTTTTCGGAGCACCGCCAATATCCTTTTCTGCTGTTTGCCAGTCTCATGGCGTTTTC
>JAZSAO010000257.1:0-2311 GCA_045601945.1 Faecousia sp.
CATAAGTTCGCTCTTAGCTATACTCAAGAATTTTCGTTGGCTATTCTCGCAAATGTCTCAATTGACATCTTCAAGAACAACTTGTTTTTATAATCAAAATTGTTCAAGGTGTTTGTTCATGTTTCTCGTTGTTTAATTTACAAGGTACACCGCCGTGCTTTCGCTCTGTTCAGTTGCCATCGCAACGGCTTCGCTATCTTATCACAAGGTTTCGATTTTGTCAAGTGCTTTTTTAACTTTTTTTGAAGTTTTTTAAAAGTTTTTGTTTCGTCGAGTGCCTTGCCTCAAGCGCTTCGATATAATAGCAGACATTCCGCTATTTGTCAAGCACTTTTTTCACTTTTATACAATTTTTTGATTTTTTCTTATTTTTCTATTTTTCACCCTTCAGGCAGGCTTTTGCGTAAGCGATCTGCCCCTCTACGGATGGGACACTTGTTCCTCCTTGGGAGATCCGTTTTTCAACGCAAGTCTGAAGGTCGATGGCATTATACAGATTCTCTTCAAACAAAGGGCTGTATTCTAAGTAGGTCTGCAGCGGAAGTTCTTCCAACACGCTCCCCTCCCGGATACATTTTGCCACCAGTTCTCCGGAGATCTGATAGGCACTGCGGAAGGGCATTCCCTTTTTCACAAGATAGTCTGCCAGATCCGTTGCGTTAATAAAACCCTTTTGGGCAGCACGCTTCATTTCTTCCGGGTGGGCTTTCATAGTCTGTATCATGCCTGTAAAGACCTTTAGGCACATGATAACCGTATCACAGGCATCGAAGATCCCCTCTTTATCTTCTTGCATATCCTTATTATAGGCAAGAGGAAGACCCTTCATGGTGGTCAGCAGTGCCATAAGGTCACCGTAGACTCTGCCGGTCTTTCCCCGGATCAGTTCTGCCATGTCGGGGTTCTTCTTTTGGGGCATGATGGATGAGCCGGTGGTATAGGCATCGGACAGTTCAACGAACCGGAATTCCCAGCTGCACCACAGGATCAGTTCTTCGGAAAACCGGGACATATGCATCATCAAAATACTAAGGGTACTGAGAAGTTCCAAACAGAAATCCCGATCGGACACCCCGTCCAGACTGTTCAGGCACAGGCCGTCAAATCCCAGAAGCTTTGCTTCCATTTCTCTGTCAGTGTGATATGTGGTTCCTGCCAGAGCGCAACAGCCGATGGGGCTAAGGTTGGTTCTTTTGCGGCAGTCTGCCAACCGTTCCAGATCCCGCAGGAACATCATGGCATATGCCATAAGATGGTGACCGAAGGTAATGGGCTGTGCCCGTTGGAGATGGGTATAGCCGGGCATAATGGTAGCCTTATATTCTTCTGCCTTGGCGATAACGACACCGGTTGCCTCCTTCAGCAGGGCGGTAACCTCATCCATCTGCTGCCGCAGGTACATTCTCAGATCCAAGGCAACCTGATCATTCCGACTCCGGGCGGTGTGGAGTTTCTTCCCTACCGCGCCGATCCGCTGAGTAAGAACCTGCTCTACAAACATATGGATATCCTCGCAACTTAGGTCGATTTCCAGTGCGCCGCTGTCCAAATCGTTCAGGATCGACTCCAATCCGGTCAGAAGTTCCTCTTCATCTTCTTTAGAAATAATATTCTTGGCAGCAAGCATGGCAGCGTGGGCCATGGATCCCTTGATGTCCTGCCGATACATCCGACTATCAAAAGAAATGGAGGAATTGAAGTCGTCTGCAATTTGTTCGGTTTTGCCTTCTGTCCGTCCTGCCCACAGCTTTGCCATGTCTTGCTCCTTTCTGCCCCTAAAGAGACATTCCGCTACCTATATAGTAATAGTATATGTATCAAAGTTTTCCCTGCTCTCTCAGAGCCTGTACCTTGGTGGAAAGTCCCCAGAGGTTAATGAAGCCCGTTGCCTGCCCCTGATCGTAGTCGCTCTCTTCGAAGGTGACCAGCTTCTCGGAGTAGAGGGAGTAGGGAGAAATGGTACCGGCGGGAATGATATTGCCCTTGTAGAGCTTCAGTTTTACGGTACCGGTTACAAATTCATTGGACTTGTTGGCGAAAGCGGTCAGAGCCTCTTGGAGAGGAGAATACCACTTGCCGTTGTACAGCAGGTCTGCATAGTCAACAGCCAGTTTCTGCTTGACATGGAGTGTATCTCTGTCAACGGTAAGCATTTCCAGCTGCCGATGTGCGAAATATAGGATAGTGCCACCGGGAGTCTCGTACACCCCCCGATCCTTCATGCCTACCAAACGGTTTTCTACAATGTCGATGATGCCGATACCGTTTGCTCCACCCAGTTCGTTAAGCTTCTCGATGATCTTGGAAGCCT
>JAZSAO010000258.1:0-4220 GCA_045601945.1 Faecousia sp.
GTTAGAAAACCATTTTATCGCAGGATAAATATCCTGCACCGCCTTAGGCGGAAGAAACAGTATTACAGGTTATTTCTTGGCGGCAAAGCCGCCATGCCGCTTATTAGCGGCATAATAAAACGGTCAAGGAATTTTTTCTTGACACAAAGGGAAGAAAATGTTAATATAATGACAATGAAAATATCGCGTGGATCGAAAAGAGTACCCTGCCAGAGACCAACAGAGAGTGTCCGTCACCGGCTGAAAGCGGACATGGGAAGAGACAGGAGAAAGTGCGTTCGGGAGCGAAGGGGATACCCCGTTGGCCGCGTGAAGGCTACGAGTGAGAAATCAGAGTGGAACCGCGGAATAACACCGCCTCTGGAGCAATTCAGAGGGGTGTTTTTTTATTGTCTATTTGGATTGAGTGCGTTGTTGAAGGGAGTGGGTTGCGTGAGATTAATGGAGACCATTGAGGCGTATCAACGAAATGACCCGGCGGCACGGAGCAAGTTTGAGATCTTCTGGCTGTATAACGGCTTGCATGCCCAGATGTATTATCGTGTGGCGCATTGGTTTTATATCCACAAGATGGGCTTTCTTGCACGATGGGTATCTCAGTTTGCCAAGCGACGAACAGGGGTTGAGATCCATCCTGCGGCTACCATTGGCAGACGGCTGGTTATCGACCACGGTACGGGTATCGTGATCGGTGCGACTGCAGAGATCGGGGACGATTGCCTTTTGTATCAGAATGTGACCTTGGGTGGTACCGGTGCCCATAGGGGGAAACGACATCCGACTCTTGGAAATAATGTTATGGTTGGTGCCGGTGCAAAGGTATTAGGCCCCTTTAAGGTTGGGGATAATGCCCGTATAGCGGCCAATTCCGTTGTGCTAAAAGAAGTTCCTGCCAATTCCACCGTGGTTGGTGTTCCCGGCCGTGTGGTTAAAATCAATGGCGAAAAGCTGGACCACATCCACACCCCCGACCCCATTCGTGCAGTGTTAGATTATCTTCAAGAGCAGATCGAAGTTTTGAAAAAACAACTGCAGGAAAAAGAGCAGAATTCATAAAATCAATTTATACAAAACCTAAAAAGGAGACTTATACTATGTATCTTTACAATTCTACCACTCACAAAAAGGAACTTTTCGTTCCCAATCACCCCGACATCGTCAAGATGTACACTTGTGGTCCTACTGTTTACCATTATGCCCATATCGGCAATCTCCGCAGCTATATTATGGAGGATGTACTGGAAAAGGCTTTGCGGTATATGGGCTACAACGTCAAGCGTGTTATGAACATCACCGATGTAGGCCATCTGGCTTCCGATGCAGACACCGGAGAAGACAAGATGGTCAAGGGCGCTAAGCGGGAAAATAAGACCGTTATGGACATTGCCAAGTTCTATACCGATGCATTCTTTGCAGATTGTGCCAAGCTGAATATTAAGACCCCCGACGTAGTTGAGCCTGCTACTAACTGCATTGACGAGTATATTCACATGGTTACTACCCTGATTGAAAAGGATTTTGCCTATTTGGCAGGGGGGAACGTGTACTTTGATACCTCTAAGCTGGAAAAGTACTATGTTTTCAATGACCATAAAGAAGAAGATCTGGAGATCGGTGTCCGTGAGGGTGTCGAAGAAGACTCCAACAAGCGGAACAAGAACGACTTTGTTCTCTGGTTTACCAAGTCCAAGTTTGAAGATCAGGCTCTGAAATGGGATTCTCCTTGGGGCGTCGGTTATCCCGGCTGGCACATTGAGTGCTCCTGCATCAGCATGAAGCATCTGGGTGAGGATATGGATATCCACTGCGGTGGTATCGACAATGCCTTCCCCCACCATACCAATGAGATCGCCCAATCTGAGGCCTATTTGGGACACAAGTGGTGCAATTACTGGTTCCACGTTCACCATCTGAATACAGAAGGCGGCAAAATGTCTAAGTCTAAAGGCGAGTTCTTGACAGTCTCCCTGCTGGAAGAGAAGGGCTTTGACCCGCTGGTTTACCGTCTGTTCTGCCTCCAGAGCCACTACCGTCGCAATCTGGTATTCTCTTGGGAGAATCTGGAAAATGCCAAGGTCACCTATGATAAGCTCGTTGCCAAGATCGCTACTCTGGAAGAAGAGGGCGAGGTAGATGCAGAGGCTTTCGCCGCTTTGAAACAGCGTTTTGAGACCGCTCTCAATGGCGACCTGAACACTTCTCTGGCTGTGACTGCTGTATATGATGTGCTGAAGGCAAAGTGCAACGATGCTACCAAGCGTGCCGCTCTGGCTGACTTTGACTATGTTCTGGGTCTGGATCTGTTGGCCGCTGCAAAGAAGTTTAAGGACGCACAGCCCAAGGACGAGGTAGATCCCGAAATCGACGCGCTGGTTGCCGCCCGTACCACTGCCAAGAAGGAAAAGAACTGGGCAGAGGCTGACCGCATCCGTGATGAACTGAAGGCCAAGGGAATCGAGATCATCGATACGCCTCAGGGTACCAAGTGGAAGAGAATATGAAATTACTGATTTTAGACGGTAACAGTGTTATTAACCGTGCCTTTTATGGGGTTCGTCCCCTGACCACACGGGAAGGCCTGTTTACCAACGGAATATACGGATTTCTGAATATTTTGGAAAAGGTTCGCTCCGAGGAGAAGCCCGATGCCCTCTGTGTGGCATTTGATCTCCATGGGCCTACCTTCCGCCACCTGCAGTACGAAGGATATAAGGCTACCCGTCATGGTATGCCGGAAGAACTGGCTATGCAGATGCCGGTTATGAAACAGGTGCTGTCTGCCATGAACATTCCCATTTACGAATGCCAAGGCTGGGAGGCAGACGATGTTATCGGTACCGTATCCCGTATCTGTTCGGAGCAAGGGTGCCGGTGCGTGATCCTGACAGGAGACCGTGACAGCCTCCAGCTTGTGGATGAGAACGTTACAGTCAAGCTGGTTCGTACGCAGGGTGGTCAGACCGTGACACAGAACTATACACCGGATGTGTTCCGGGAGGAATACGGCATGGATCCCATCCGCCTGATTGATCTGAAGGCTCTCATGGGGGACAGTTCCGACAATATTCCCGGTGTAGCCGGAGTCGGCCCTAAGACTGCCACGGATCTGCTGAAAAAGTTTGCCACTTTAGACGGGGTCTATGAAAACCTGACACCCCAGAATATGAAGGGGAAACTATTCGAGAAGCTGGCCAATGGGAAAGAATCTGCCTATTTATCCTATGATTTGGCAACTATCCGTCGGGATGCCCCCATTGACTTTACCCCCGAAGGGAACCTGATACAGGAGCCCAAGAGAAAGGAACTGTACGATCTGTTCCTGAAATTAGAATTCCAGAAGCTGATTGACCGCTATAAGCTACGCTCTGCAGCCTTTGAAGAAGCACCGACAAAAACGGAAGCCTGCATCTTTGAAGGTCAGTGCCAAAGCGAAACGGTTACAACCGTTTCCCGTGCCGAAGAACTGCTGGCTGTGTATCAAGCACAGCACCATGTGGTCTATGGCAGAAACGAAGAAGGCTTCGTCATCTATGTTCCCAATCAGGGGAGCGAGATGTACTATTATGAAAAGGCCTCCTTAGGACAGGACTATCTGCCTGTTTTGGGGCGGATCATGACGAAGGAGATCGCCAAGATCGGTCATGATGTAAAGCCCCTGATGCGAGAACTCTTAGAGGCCGGCTTACCTGCAGAAGGTTTCACCTTTGATACTGCGGTTGCCTCTTATTTGCTGGATACAGGTCACGGTGACCATGATCTGTCTAAGGTGGCTATGGAGTATTTAGGCTTTACCCCTCCTACAGATACCCCCTTGGGAGCAATGTTCAGTGCCGCCGCTACAGTAGAGGCTTTATACACCCCTCTTGTTCATAAGCTGCGGGAAAGGGAATTAGAAGTGCTGTATTATAGCATTGATTTCCCTCTGTGCTATGTTCTTGCTAACATGGAGGCAGACGGTGTACGGGTGGACCAAGAGGCATTGGCATCCTACGGCACCATGCTCCGAGAGCGGATCGCAGAGTGTGAGAAAGTGATCTTCTCCTATTCCGAAACACCTTTCAATATTAATTCTACCAAGCAACTGGGAGAACTGCTCTTTGATAAGCTGGGTTTGCCTCCGGTGAAGAAGACCAAAAGCGGGTATTCCACCAATATTGAAGTCCTGCAAAAGCTGGAGGATAAGCACCCTATTATTCCTGCGTTTATGGAATATCGGGAAC
>JAZSAO010000259.1:0-4157 GCA_045601945.1 Faecousia sp.
CTGCCGCGGTGCGGGATTCGTTATAGTTGTTTTCAAGCTTAATGGCCTGAATGCAGGATTCATCAAAGGTCTTGATATATCCGTCAACCTGAGAAGCAGTGACCTTAGCAGAGGGAGTCTCTGCAAGACCCTTCTTGATCATATCGGAAAGGTCGGCGAGAGTTTTGTTAAAGGTGACGCGGCCTTCCTTACGGTTAGCCTTATTCTTCAGGAGCATAGCCTCTGTGATCTGCTTGCCAATTCGCATAATGGGGTTCAGAGAAGACAGAGGATCCTGGAAAATCATGGCAATCTTGTCGCCGCGAAGCTTGTGCATTTCCTCTTCCGGAATGCGCATGAGATCTTGGCCGTCATACAGGATCTCGCCGCCCTCATAAATAGAGTTCAGTGCAGAGATACCCATGATAGCCTTGGAGGTAACAGACTTGCCGGAACCGGATTCGCCTACGATGGCAAGGGTCTCGCCCTTGTACAGATCGAAGGAAATGTTACGGACAGCCTGTACCTTGCCGGCGTCTGTACGGAAGGAGATCTTAAGATCATTTACCGATAATTTAATTTCTTTATCCATACTTAATCCTCCGTTCCTCTGAGTGACGGATTGAATGCATCACGCAATCCGTTGCCGAACAAATTAAAGCTGAGCATCAGCAGTACCAAGAATGCACAGGGGAAAATTGCTACATATGCAGCGTTAGCAATAATAGACTGCTGACCCGCGGCAATGAGGGTACCAACGGAAGTAGTGTTACCGGCTTCCAGATTGATAATACCCAGATAGGTAAAACTGGTCTCGGAATAGATCATAGCAGGAATAACCAGAGCGAATTTGGTTACGATGGTACCAAGACCGTTGGGGAAAATATGCTTAAACATAATTCTTATATCCCGAGCGCCTAAGGTTCTTGCAGCCAGAACATATTCCTGATTCTTGTAGCGATAGAACTGCATACGGGTGACAGAAGACATGCCGATCCATCCCGTTAGGAAGAAAGCGATAAACAAGACCAGCACCTGACTGGATGCACCCATATGGTATTTTAGTAGGGTAATAACGATGATCGTCGGTATAGCATACAGGACATCGGTAATTCTTTCCATGATCAGGTCAGTCTTACCGCCGAAATAACCGGAAATAGATCCCCAAATCACACCAACAATAAAGTTAGCGATTGCAACAACGCTTGCAAAAATGAAGGAGAATCTTGCGCCGTAAGCAAGGCAAGCAAAGATATCCTTACCGGTCTGGGTGGTACCGAACCAGAATACAGGCTCTTCGATACCGTCCTTCAGGACCTGAGTGTGCTGATAGATATAGTACTCGTAGTATTCTGCTCTGATTTCGATACCGCCGTCGATTCTACGACCGTAGGCATAGAGATACTGGGTTCCGTCCTTGGTGAAGCCGTTTTCACCCTCGATTCTCAGGGAGTTATATGCGGGGATCAGGGGATTTTCTTCCCCGGCTTCATGTCTCCAGTAGTTGGGAACGATGTTGCCCTTCTTGTCCAGCTTGGGACGAATGACGGATGCCTTGGGATTCTCCATCTCATAGTAGATGTTGGCATCGTACTTATTCTTCTCAAGAGAAGGTCTTTCGGAGAATTTGACAACAGGATACAGAACCTGTCTGCCGGTTTCGTTTTGATATCTCTGGATATCATCGAACTCTTCCTGAGAGATGATCTTATACTTACCGAAGCCTACGCCGAAATAAGTGTCGTAGCGATAGGTATAGCTGGAGCCATCGGGGCTAATCTCATACTCGCCGTTCTTAATGACCTCTCTGCCGGTTTCCTGTGCAATAGCCAGATCCTTGAGGTAACCGACATAGTTGGTTTCCTTGTTTCTACAGCCGTCCCAGAAATTCATATCGCTTTCCGCAAATACTTTGGTTCTGGGAGTTACGTATGCATAAACCATATCATAGTATGAAGGCTGGAAGGGAGTAAAGATGGGAGCAATAATTGAAAACAGTACCAAAAAGGCAATGATGATCGCCGCAACAACAGCGCCCTTATTCTTACAGAACCGCTTAAAAGCCCCCTGAAAATAGCTTACGGGCTTAGTTTCCAGCTTGTTGTCATGGAGATAGTCATTACTATTTGCAAATTTAAATTTTTCTGCCGGAATATTATTATACATAATTACTTCGCCCCCATTCTGATTCTCGGGTCGATGAAACCGTAGCTAATATCAGTAACGATACCTGCACTAAGGCTTACCAACGTGTAGAAGCCGGACAACAACATAAAGAAATCGTAATCCTGGAAGGTAATGGAGTTCAGGTACAGACCGCCAACACCGTTAATGGCAAACATCTTCTCAATGATCAGAGAGCCGGAAAGAACGGCAACGAACTCACTGAGGATCATGGGGAAAATAACAACCATGGAGTTACGCAGTGCATGACGGAAAATGGCCTGACGCTTTGTAAGACCCTTGGTTCTGGCCAGAAGCATAAATTCACCGGTCAAAACCTCAGACAACTCGGCACGGGTAATACGGGCATAGCCTGCAATAGATCCCAAGCACAAGGCAAAAACTGCCGGGATCATAGAATGGAATACTTCCCACGAGAAATAATCATTACTCGTTGACATAGTCAGAGGGAACCAGCCCAGCTTAAAGCAAAATACATACTGAAGCATCAGCGCCAAAACGATGCCGGGAACCGATATCAACAAAATAATGAAAATATTGATAAGCTGGTCTTGCCATTTATTCTTTTTCAGTGCAGCTAAGATACCCAAACCGAGACCAATAGGTACGCCAATAAGGGTAGAATAGATATTGATCAAAATTGTGGGGGGCATATGGCTGGTAAAGACCTTCCAGATGTTCATATTAACATATTCACCGTAGGTAGTTGCAATACCAAAGTCGCCCTGGGTCACTATTCTCTTGATATAGGTTGCGTACTGGACTAAAATCGGTACTCGGTCATAAGTCCAGACACCGTTTACGCCCTCTTTGATGTTGGTGATCCAACCTCTGCCTTCCAGGATCTTCATAACGATATCTTTATCCTGACCGGGAAGGGCATTTGTTGGGATGGGAAGAAGCTTGATAAGCACAAAGCACATCGTAAATATGATGAAAAATGTGAGTAACATCAAGCCCAAACGCTTCATTACATATTTAAACATGTACATAGGTTTTTCTCCTCTGCTTTAAAATTTCCAATTCATGGTGGTTGAGCCAAAAAAGCAGTTGTCAATCCAGGCTCTGCGCACGGAAAAGCTGCGCACCGCCTAAACTGACATCAAAACCATCTTAATTCTAAATAAATTAATATCTTTCGTTTTCAGCTATATAAAATCGGCCGCTTGCTATGATTCTAATTCATAATAGTCATGTATTGTATTTTTCGTATATAAGGAATTACTTATTCACTTTAAAGTAAAACCATTATATTGCAAACCAGCGGTGAGCACAATGGCTCACCGCCGATCGCGTTATTTAATATTTAGTCGTTAACCCTTAGATCCGAGGATTATTCGGACTTCTGATACTCAGCAGACAGGTCGTTGTTGTTCTGTGCAACGAATTCAGTCCACTCAGCGTCGGTGTAGTTAACTTCCATGTATCTGATGCCGCCGAAGCCCATGAAGGTGTGCTCGTCAGCAGAGAAGTTGGAGAACTTAGCGCCCAGGAAGGTACCGCCACTGTCAGCGATCAGCATGACAGAACGGGATTCCTTGATGGTGAGCTCTTCCAGTGCAGACAGGATGGTCAGTCTTGCTTCAACGGGAGCAAAGCCTTCGCCCCAGTTGTAGGTCTGAGCCTGACCCTCGGTCCCTGCAAGGCCGTTCAGGCAGAAGTACCAGTTCTGTCCGCTCATGGTGATGGTCTCGCCGGCGCCTGCGTAGTCACCTGCGGGCATGGTCAGGGTCATGGGCAGAGAAGTGGTATCCCAGTACATATGGTAGTTGAGGTCATCGTCGGGGTTGACGAATGCGCCGATGATGTCGAAGGGGTTAAATGCGTTGCCGGACAAGCCGTAGCCGAAGCCGATCTGAGTAGCACCGGAGCGGAATGCCTCGGACCACTGTGCGCCTGCGGATGCGTCAAATACGACCTTGATCTTGCCTTCCAGAGCAGTGCCTGCTGCCAGATCAGTGAGGAGCTGCTGCAGGTAGTCTGCACGGAATCTC
>JAZSAO010000260.1:0-6802 GCA_045601945.1 Faecousia sp.
GGTATCCACGATCGAGAATAGGAAAAAGGAAGCGGTCTTGCACTCGCTCATACTTTGCTCCCTGGGGGGCGGTACTTTCTTGTGTTGACAAGAAAGTACCCAAAGAAGCAACCGGAGGAGAGGCGCTGAACAGATTTCCTATCGGCACCATGGTGGTCTCACAGCTTTCCTCCCCGGAAATAACCGCCCTCTCCTCCGGACTCCTCTCCCGGCGCTACGCTCTTGTCGTTATCTTTCTTCTTGTCGATTTTTGTGTCCCTTCGGGACGAACGGGAATGTAAATTTTCGTTTGTCGAACTGTTCATCAAGTTGGTATAGGCCCTTTGGGCACCTCTCCCATTGGAGAGGCAAGGGCTGATTCTGATTTGGCAAACAGGTCGATAAACTGTGATTTGCAGTATGATGGCAATGGGCGTAGACCATGATTTTCAATCCGTGGCGTAGCCACACCGACATACGCGTAGCGTATATCATACCCCAAAGGGGGTATCCTGCCGCAGGTATATCATTTCGCCTCAACGAGGTGACCCATGAGGCTCCATGTGGTGCAATCGGTGATGGAAACGTCTACGAATTGGCCGATCAGGGCATCTTCTCCCTCAAAGCGAACCAAACGACCACCGTCGGTACGGGCTGTCAGCTTATCTCCGTCTCGCCCGTCTACTAAGACTGTGAAGGATTTTCCGATGTAGGAACGGTGCTTTTCTTCGGAGATTCGATTTTGCAGATCTACCAGACGGTCGAAGCGACGGTTCTTTTCTGCTTTGGGGGTAGGATCCTCCATAACGGCAGCGGGAGTGCCGCCTCTGGGAGAGTAAATAAAGGTAAACAGAGCATCATAGCGCACCTTGTCGATCAGCTTCAGAGTGTCTTCGAATTCTTCTTCTGTTTCTCCGGGGAAACCTACGATGACGTCGCTTGTGAGAACCAGATCCGGCATCAGGCTCCGGCCGTACTCCACCAGTTCCAAGTACTGGGCAGAGGTATAGCGGCGGTTCATAACCTTTAGGATCCGATCATTGCCGGATTGGAAGGGCAGATGGAACTGCTTGCAGATCTTGGGATACTTAGCAATGGTATCAAAGAGTTTTTTGCTGGCGTCTTTGGGATGGGAGGTCATGAAACGAAGACGGAAGTCGCCGTCCAATTCTGCTACCTGCGCCATAAGATCCGCAAAATCAATGCCCAGACCTAAGTCCTTGCCGTAGGAGTTGACATTCTGCCCTAAAAGCGTGATCTCTTTATAGCCTGCTGCAATGACTTCTTTACATTCTTTCAGAATGTCTTCGGGCTGACGGCTCCGCTCTCTGCCACGGACATAGGGTACGATGCAGTAGGAGCAGAAATTATTACAGCCATACATGACCGAGACCCAAGCTTTGAGCTTGTTGGTACGCAGAACGGGAATATTTTCCGCAATGGAGCCTGCCTCGTCAGCCACAGCAAAGACACGCTTGCCTGTGGTCAGAACACGGAGCAGGAGAGAGGGGAACTCCCACAAATGATGGGTGGAAAAGACCCCATCTACATGGGGGTAGGAGTGCTTGATCCGATCGGAGACCTTAGGCTGTCCCATCATGCAACCGCAGAGGAAGATCTTCTGACGGGGATGACGGCGCTTGGTGTGGGTCAGAGCACCTACATTGCCGAAAACCCGCTGCTCTGCGTGTTCCCGAATGGCGCAGGTGTTCAGGACAATAATATCTGCTCCTTCTTCTTTATCGGTCATATCATAGCCACAGGCGGAAAGCATACCACGGATCCGCTCGGAATCGGCTTCGTTTTGCTGACAGCCATAGGTGTCTACAAAGGCAACGGGACGAATTTCCAGCTGCTTCCAGTATTCATAAATTCTCTCACAGGCTTCCTGCTGCAAGGCAAGCTGTTCCTGTGTAATGACAGTTGTTTTCTGTTCCAAGGCGATCCCTCCGGAAGATAGTATTTCATCTTATTATATCATTTTTACCGCTGTTTTGCAAGAAGTTTCCACTGCTTTTTCGGAAATGGGAGAAGAAACCTTTTGCGGATAATGATAGGACAGGCAGAAAAACTCTTGAATTTTAAAAAATTAGTGATATGATAAAGAAAGGGTAAAGTTATAGCATTTCAGGGAGGCAATATGCTGTTTTCAAGTACGACCTTTATATATGTTTTTCTGCCTGTGATACTTTTTTTGTATTACGGTGTGTTTCGCAGATCTCTCTTAATGAAAAATCTGATCCTCTTCATAGGAAGTCTGTTTTTCTATGCTTGGGGAGAGCCTAAATTTGTTCTGGTTATGCTCTTATCCATCTGTGTCAACTGGCTGTTTGGGCTTTTGGTCCATCGGTATCGGGAACGTCCCGGCCTCAGGAAGGCCCTTGTGTGGATAGATGCCGTACTGAATCTTTCTTTGCTGTTTGTGTACAAATATTTGGGCTTTACAGTCTCTGTCATGGATCAGATTTCCGGCGCGGGATTGACGATCCCACAAATTGCCCTGCCGATTGGGATTTCCTTCTTCACGTTTCAGGCTATGTCCTATGTGCTGGATGTATATCGGGGAAAGGGAGAGGTGCAAACCAATATTTTATATGTTGGGTTGTACATCGCCTTTTTTCCACAGCTGATCGCGGGGCCTATTGTCCGATATGAAACCGTTGCGTGGGAAATCCGAAACAGAAAGGAAAGCTTAGACGAGTTTGGAAAGGGCTTTGCCCGCTTTGTTGTGGGCTTGGGAAAAAAAGTCCTTTTGGCAAATGCATTTGCTCTGCTGGCAGATACGGTGTTTGATGCAGGGAAGGCAGGTGCCGAACTGTCGGTTCTATACAGCTGGTTTGGCGCTATTGCCTATACATTCCAGATCTTCTTTGATTTCAGCGGCTACAGCGACATGGCCATTGGTCTGGGTTGGATGTTTGGCTTCCATTTCTTAGAGAATTTTAACTATCCCTATATTTCCACTTCTGTGACCGAATTCTGGAGAAGGTGGCATATTTCTCTGGGAACATGGTTCCGGGACTACCTGTATATTCCTCTGGGCGGCAACCGAGTCGGAAAAGGTCGTCAGCTGTGGAATCTCTTTGTGGTATGGTTTGCAACAGGGCTGTGGCATGGGGCGAATTTTACCTTTATTGTATGGGGTCTGATGTATTTCCTCCTTCTTGTGGCGGAAAAATCCATCAGACCGGAAAGATGGAAGGGAAAGCTTGCCGTGGGGATCAAATGGATCTATACCATGTTCTTCGTGATCGTAGGATGGGTGATCTTCCGGGCGGAAACCATTACAGACGGATGGAACTATCTGAAGTCCATGTTTGGCCTTTGCAGTAACGCATTTAGCGACGGCTTCTTTGAGGGCTATTTAAGACAGAGCATCCTGCTGTTGGTTGCAGGTGTTCTCCTGAGCACCCCTCTGTTCCGTTGGCTAAAGGAAAAAACCGCCAACAATCGGATCGTAGACTATGGTCGGGCTATTGGTTTGCTTATCATCTTTGTGCTGTCTATAGCCGCACTGGTGGGAAATTCCTATAATCCGTTTATTTATTTCAATTTCTGAGATTGGAAGTCTGAGGGAATTCTATGGATGAAAATAAGAAAAAACGCAAAGTGGATCCCAATCTTCTGCTCTGCGTGGCCTGTGCCCTTTTTGTGGTCTTAGGCTTGTTTGGAGAGTGCGCTCTCAATCTGGGAAAACAGGGGATCCAATTCGGAAAGGATCTTCTCCGGAGACAGGATGGTTCTTTTACCAAGCTGATAGAGCAGGTGGAGACCATTTCTTCGGAGGATCTGCGCTACCATCGTCAGCTGATGGACATTAACTCCCTGTATATGAATTTTACGGGAACGGAAATCGCAAAGAAGGATGGCAGTTCTATTGTAAAATCGGAATCCGGCAAATTGTTTGTACCCGCAGGAGTGCAAGGGGATTGGGGACAAAATCAGATCGTGCAGTCCATACAGGGATTGCAGCAGGTGGCAGAAGAGAACGGCAGTGCCTTCCTTTATGCCCTTGCACCTACAAAAAATAATTTTGTAACACCCCCTCCCAATGTGGAGGATCACGAAAGAGAAAATCTGGATCGATTGATCCAAAAGGTTCATGCAGCGGGGATCCCCTATATTGATCTCCGAGAGGGCATGGAAGCCTATACGGAAACTCCGGAGGATCTTTACTTCACAACGGATCATCACTGGACAGCTTTCGGAGGATTCCTTGCCAACAGGCTGATTTGCGAGGAACTGTCCTCAAGATATGGATTTGAACTGCGTAAAGAGGCTTTGGCTCCGGAGAATTACAATGTAGAGACCTATGAGGACTATTTCTTAGGATCTTACGGAAAGAAAATGGGGACGTATTTTGCTAAGGTAGACGATTTTGACCTGATCACGCCCAAATTCTCCACGGATATGACAGAGGAACAGCCTATAAAAAATCAGTTCCGGGAAGGAACCTTCGAGGAAACAGCCTTGTACATGGAAAACCTTGCCCGGAAGGATTATTACAATCTGAATCCCTATGCTACCTATTGCGGCGGAGATTTCCGTCTCCAGATCCTGAAGGATCGGATGAACCCGGAGGGGAAAAAGATCCTTGTGATACGGGATTCCTTTGCCGGTGCGGTCTGTCCCTTTATGGCATTGCAGTTTGGGGAAGTGCATATTATGGATATCCGGAATTTCAGCTATTATATTGGAGAAAAGATGGATATTCCCGACTACATCCGGGAGAACAAGCCGGACTATGTGCTGGTATTGTACGGTGTAACGGAACTTTCCGCAGGGCAATATAATTTCTTGGAGCCATAATACTGTTTCTTGATAAAATGGTTAGAAAACCTTTTTATCGCAGGATAAATATCCTGCACCGCCTTAGGCGGAAGAAACAGTATTACAGGTTATTTCTTGGCGGCAAGGCCGCCATGCCGCTAATAAGCGGCATAATAAAACGGTCAATCCGTTTTATTAGAAATAAGTATAAGCTGCGGAGAACTGAAATCTCCTCGGTTTCATAAGATCAAAAAAGATCCCACCGAATCGGACGATGTTCCGATTCAGTGGGATTTTACTCGTTCTTGGCCCTAAAGCTATGGGATTATGTTCTTCTTAAAAAGATCTCTCCACAGCGGCGGCAGGTCAGCTTGATTTGTCCCATTCCAACGGGTGCAGAGTGGATCCGATGGCAAGCAGGACAGCGAAACAGACGATTTTGCCTGCCGTAACGCAAACGGTTTCCGATCCGCTCCCGTCGCTCCGACCAACGATCCATTAGTCGATGTTTCATATGGCCTCCCCGGAATCCTGTGCCTTTGCGGCCCGAAGAATACGGGTAAAGTAGGCAAAGTATTTGGTGAAAGACAGGAGGATCAGCGCAGAGATCACACATACGTCTGCTACAAGGAACCATGAGGGAGCGGTACGCCATAACATAAGGATGAACATGGACAGGTAGATCACCACGGTACACAGCTTGCCATACCAGCCTGCGCTAAAGATCTTATGGGTCCGCTTCATGGTAAGCCAAGTAAGGACACCGATGGAAATTTCTTTAAAGGCCATAATTCCGACTACCCACCAAAGCCGTGCAGGCAGGAGACACAGGAGCAGTGCAGCTTGTGTCAGTTTATCGGCAAAAGGATCCAGTGCCTTACCGAAATTGGAGACCAGATGGAAGGTGCGGGCGATCCAGCCGTCTACAACATCCGTGACTCCCGATAAGATCAGGAAGCCGATGGCCCATCCATAAAGTCCCTGATCATAACAATACACGATGACGGGAATCAGCGCCAAACGAAAGAAGCTGAGTATATTGGGTAGGGTAAAGATCCTGTCTGTGTCAGAACTTTGAGCGATTTGCAGTTGTTTGCGTTCTTCTTCGGTCATTGAGAGAGCCTCCTTTTTGAGTATAGTATGTCCTATTTATAATTCTTTTTAATCTTATCATGGGAATATCAACTGTACATCAACTGTTTATGAAATTTTATTAATTATTGTTTCCAAATGGAAAAGAATATGATATAATATAAAATGAGAGACTTTCAAGTCTTCTGAAAAGAGTTAGAAAGGGGGCAACAAGGTGTTTCGGATCTTGGTTGCAGAGGATGACGATGCTTTGCAGCAACTGTTTTGTCGAGTGCTGAATCGGAACGGGTTTTCAGCCGTGGGGGTTGCAGACGGACAAGAGGCGTTGGAACTGCTGGATCGGGAATATGTGGATCTGATCATATCGGATATTATGATGCCCCGAATAGACGGATATGCGCTGGTACAGACTTTACGAGAGGTGGGAAATGACATTCCGGTACTGATGATCACTGCCAGAGACGGATTTCGGGATATGCAGTTCGGCTTCCAATCGGGAGCGGATGACTACATGATCAAGCCCATTAATGTCAATGAGTTGGTCCTTCGGGTCAATGCCCTTCTCCGCAGAGCGAAAATGGTATCGGAGCGGCGACAGACTGTAGGCGGAACGACTTTGGATTATGACTCCTTTACGATTTCCGAGGATGGAGTTGTTTCCGTCCTTCCCCAGAAAGAATTTCAACTCTTATACAAACTCCTCAGTTCTGCAGGGCAGATCTTTACCAGACAGCAGTTGATGGATGAGATCTGGGGAATGGATAGTTCTACGGAACCACGAACCGTAGACGTCCATATCAATCGGCTACGGGATCGATTTCGGAACAGCAAGGATTTTGAGATCATTACGGTGCGGGGCATCGGCTATAAGGCGGTGAAGGGAAATGGAACCTAATCGCTATTCTCCCCGAACACGGCTATATTATTGGCTTATTGTTTTTCTTGTAGTGTTGTTATCATT
>JAZSAO010000261.1:0-7730 GCA_045601945.1 Faecousia sp.
AGCCGGATCTGGTTCTGCTGGATGTGATGCTTCCGGCTATGGATGGCTGGATGGTTTGCCGCACCATCCGTGGAGAAGCCAAAACTCCCATTATCATGCTCACTGCGAAAAGCGAAACAGAAGATAAGGTCTTCGGACTAAAGCAGGGTGCGGATGATTATATTACCAAGCCCTTTGAAATGAAGGAAGTTCTTGCCCGCATCGAAGCTGTCCTCCGCAGAAGCGGTATGGAGCCGGAAAAGAACAGCCGTCGTCTGACCTTTGATAAGCTGATCATTGATATGGAAGCCTTCGAACTTACCGTAGACGGAAAGAAGCTATCCATCCCTCCCAAGGAAATGGAACTCCTGTTCCATCTGGCCTCCGCTCCCAACCGTGTATATACCCGAAATCAGCTGTTGGACGAGGTTTGGGGCTTCGACTATTTCGGAGATACTCGCACGGTAGACGTGCATATTAAACGTCTGCGGGAAAAATTGGAAGGTGTTTCCGACCAATGGGAACTGAAAACCGTCTGGTCTGTTGGTTATAAGTTCGAGGTCAAAGCATGAGGACCACATCCCGACGGCAGATCGCACTGATCCTTTGTGTTCTTTCTGTAGCAATGCTGCTGATCGGCGTTTTATTCCGGTTTTTTCTGAATCGCAGTTTGTATAAAAGGCAGATCCGCGACTTAGAGCAAACCGCTCAATCTGCTGAGGTCTTAATTGATGCCTATGCATCCCCTTTTCTGTATTCTTGGGATCTGCGGATCAATTTATCTGTAGCAGCGTCCTCTTCCGGCAGCGATATTCTCCTATGCAACGAGTCCGGAGAGGTGATCCTTTGCGCCAGACACATTCAGGGTTGCAGTCAAATCGGTCAGAAGCTGAGCCGAGGAGCGGTAAACCGCATCTATTCCGGCGAGCGAGATGTGAGTTCTGCCGTTTCTTCCCTATATGGGGAATCACGTCTTTCGGTTGCATCGGTTGTTCAGACCGGTTTTGGCTGGAACAGTGGGATTTTGCTTGTCTCTAAAGATACAAGCAATGCTATGGAACTTTCTACCAAGGCCCTGCGGATCTTCATTATGATTGCTTTGCTGGTTCTGGTAAGTACCGGGTTGTCTCTTCCTCTTTTGACCAGACGGGAGACGAAGCCTATTCAGACTTTAGCAGCTGCCGCACGAGGGATTGCCCACGGCGATTTGGCGATCCGAGTTCCCACAGGAAACAGTAACGAAGAACTGGAAGAATTGTCCGTAGCATTTAATAACATGGCGGTGTGTCTGCAACACGCAGAAACCGTTCGGCAGGAGTTTGTTGCAAATGTTTCCCACGAATTAAAGACACCTATGACTACCATTTCCGGGTACTTGGATGGCATGCTGGATGGTACCATTTCCAAGGAAAGGCACCCTTATTACATGGAGTTAGTTGCCACGGAGGTGCGCCGTTTGTCCCGTCTGGTACGGAATATGTTGGATGTTTCCCGCCTGCGAGATCAGGGAATTCCGGAGGATAAGATGGGAGAGTTCGATATTTGCGAAACTGCCGGGCAGGCACTTCTCAGTTTTGAACAGCGGATCAATCGGAAAAACCTGAATGTGGATGTGGATATGCCGGATTTGGGGATCAGTGTCTACGGCGCCAATGATCTAATTACCCAAGTGTTATATAATCTTATCGATAATGCTGTAAAATTTGTAGATCCGGAAGGGACCCTTAGCATTCGTATCCAGCGGCAAGGCTCTCGTGCCATTGTGACTGTAGGAAATACGGGGCCTACCATTCCGCCGGGGGAATTACCCCTTGTTTTTGACCGATTCCACAAAACCGACAAGAGCCGTTCCACAGATCGGGATGGTGCGGGGTTAGGTCTGTATATCGTAAAAACCATCATTCTTGCCCATGGTGAAGATGTCTATGTCACCAGCGGAAACGGAAAAACAGAATTTACCTTTACACTTCGGGCCATCTGACCCTATGGACTATGAACCTATGAGCCGAAAGGAGGCTGACCATGGCAAGCGAACCCAATAGCTACGGAACCGGACGGGATCCCCAACGGACAGGGAACTACCTGATCCCGGTACTGTTCCTGCTTCTGTTCTGTGTCGCTGTACACGGACTGACCCTCCTGTATCTCAATAAACGGAATCAAAGTTCTCAGCGGTCGGAGACAAGTCTTTCTTTGGAGGAACTTCCTACCAAGGAGCATGAGGAAGTCCTTCCCATTCAGGACAACTGCGGATTGGGGCTGGAACTGTCTGATATCAGTGAGATCCAGCAGCGGTACTGGTCCCTTCCCGGTGGTGTTTTCATAGAGCAGATCCGAACTGACAGCAATGCCTACAAAGCAGGGCTCCGATCCGGAGATCTGCTGGTACAGATCGAGGACCAAAAGATCTCCAACGCAGAGGATTGTTTGGAAATTCTCAGCACCTTCTGCGAGAAGGAGGAACTGGAACTGGTCTACTACCGTGATGGAGAAGAGCACCGCCTCCGTGTACCTCTCGCCAATGCAGAGGGGGAATAAAGGACGGAACTTTTTCTTGAATTTTTCTGTACAATAGAGTATAATGAGGGAAAGTGTATAGATAAAGGATCGTGAATCATATGAATGTTAAAAAACTTTTCCTTGCTTTCGGCCTGTGTCTTGTAACGGTATTATCTCTTTTCGCCTTTGAAAAGGGCCTTTTCGGCTCCCTTCGCCAAGAGGATCTTTTAGGCATTTGGCTTACAGATGTTCCTGCCGCAGAACGGGTGGAACTGTCCCTTGCACAGTTTGGTATTACCCATGACATACCGGACGATTTAAAAATGACCTATCAGTTCGAGTTTAAATCAGATGGTACCGTGACTGTCTCGGTGGAAAAGGAATCTGCCCGTGAAATCGCTGCAGTAGAGGTAGCGGCCCTCCGTGCCGGTCTGCCGGAACTTCTCTATACCCAATATCAGACTACCGCAAACATGAGTCGGGAAGAAACGGATGCAATGTTGGCTGCACAGGGATTGACTATGGAGACCCTTGTAGATCTGGCTCTGGAACAGACAGATTTCGAAGCACAGTACACTTCGGAGTCTATGACTTACACCCAGCATTACGCTCTAAAGGACGGCGTCTTGTGTTTTGCTGTTTCTAAGGTAGATTTGGATGCCGGAAACTATGATATGACTGTGGAACCGGAAATCAGCGGAAACACCTTGGTTCTGGCCAATGCTTTCGACAGTGACGGCCATCCTTTTGAGGGGAACAGTGTTATTAAGTATCCTCTGGCCCTCATTAAAAAGTAATCTGAGCCTCTGCTCCCCCTATGGGAGCAGAGGTGTTTTTTGCTTTTTGCCGGTTTTCATGCTCTTATGTAAGAAATGATTCTTTTTTAGAGAAAAAATACCGACGATACCGAAATATTTTCTGCAAAATATAGAAAATACAAAAAAGTTTACGGTAATTCAACTTTTCTATTGAAAAAACAACGGATACGCTGTTATAATACAATCGTTATTATGTGCTTCGATATTTTAGGGTCAAAAGGAGGAAATATGGACAACATCGATATTAAAATTCTGCAATGCCTTACCAAAGATGCCCGTATGAATGCCTCCCAAATCAGCAGTACCGTAAACTTGTCCGTATCTGCGGTCATTGAGCGAATGAAGAAGCTGGAAAACAGTGGCTTGATTCGTGGCTATACGGCTTTGATCGACGAGAGAATGGCCGGATACGATGTACAGGCCATGATCTCTGTCCGTTTGGAGCATCCCAAATATAACCAGAGCTTCGCCAAGCAAATGAGAGAGCACAGCTGTGTTATGGAGTGCTATTATATTACCGGCGACTTTGACTATATTGCCCGTGTATCTGCAGGGTCTACAGAGGAACTGACGAAGGTCCTGAACGATATTAAGGAAATTCCCGGTGTGTCTCTGACCCGTACATACGTAGTTTTGGACAATATCAAGCAAGGAGCTGCCTTGATTCCCCGACTTTCCTGAGCAAACTACCGTGACTTAGCGGCATGGTGCCGCACAATATAAACAAACAAAATTTAGGAGGAAAAATCAATGATTATCGGAATTCCCAAGGAAATTATGCATGAGGAGAAGCGTGTTGCCGCTACCCCCAACGATGTAAAGAAGTATGTCGCCGACGGCCACAAGGTTCTGGTCGAGGTCAACGCCGGTGCAGGCGCTCTCCACATGGACGCTGACTACATCGCAGCCGGTGCAGAGATGGTTGCTTCCGCACAGGATCTGTACAACCGTGCAGAATTGATCCTGAAGGTTAAGGAGCCCCAGTTCAACACCACCTTCAACAAGCATGAGGTTGATATGATGCACAAGGGCCAGTACCTCATCACCTTCATCCACCCCGCTGCTCCCGTCAACCATGAGATGGTTAAGAAGATGGCTGCCGCCGGTGTCATTTCCCTGACTATGGACTGTGTTCCCCGTATTTCCCGCGCCCAGTCTATGGACGCTCTGACTTCTATGAGCACTTGCGCAGGCTATAAGGGCATGCTCATGGCTGCTTCCGATCTGGAGTGCTTCGTTCCCATGATGCCCACTGCCGCCGGCATGATCAAGCCCGTGAACGCTATGGTCATCGGTGTTGGTGTTGCAGGTCTCCAGGCTCTGGCTACCGCAAAGCGTCTGGGTGCTAAGACCTTCGCTATGGACATCCGTCCCGCTGCAGCAGAGCAGGCTACCTCTCTGGGTGCAAAGGTCATCGAATCCGGTGTTGCTCCCGAGCTGGCTATGGGTCAGGGCGGCTACGCTCTGGAACTGCCCGCTGACGTTCTGGCAGCAGAGCGTGAACTGCTGGCTAAGGAACTGCCCAACATGGATATCGTATTCCTGTCTGCTCTGGTTCCCGGCCGTCTGGCTCCCATCCTCATTACCGAAGAAATGGTTAAGTCTATGAAGCCCGGCTCCGTTATCGTTGACATCGCTATCGACCAGGGTGGCAACTGCGCCATCACCCCCGCCGGCAAGCGTGAGACCAAGCACGGCGTTATTATCGAAGGCATCAAGAACATCCCCGGTATGCTGGCTGTTTCTTCCACCTTCATGTACTCCGCTAATATGTACAATCTGGTCAAGTTCCTCATTAAGGACGGCAAGATGAATCTGGATATGAGCGACGAGATCGTTAAGGGCATGATGACCACCAAGGACGGCAAGGTCGTTCACGAAGGTGCCCGTGCAGCCATGGGGATCTAAATTATGAATCCCATTTTACTGGTTGGATTATTTGTAGTAAGTGCGGTTCTGGGCTATGTGATCATTCGGAATGTTCCTGCCCTCCTCCACACACCCCTGATGTCCGGCATGAATGCCCTGTCCGGTGTTACGGTTCTGGGTGCTATGGTTGCCGCAGGTGTCGCCGCTAAGACCGGCAACACCGCCGCCATCATCATTGCCCGTGCCGCCGCCGCTCTGGCTATCATCAATGTAGCCGGTGGCTTTGCTCTGACGCACAAGATGCTTTCCAGCTTCGTGAAAAAGAAGAAGGGAGGCAAGGACGATGAGTGATCTGATCTATTACATCCTCAGTGGTCTCTGTGTTGCCCTTGTGCTCCTGGGTATCAACCTTATGAGCAAGGTTCGTCTGTCCGTCACAGGTAACGCCCTTTCCGCCCTTTCCATGGTCATGGCCATTGTCATCATCATCTTTAAGAATGAACTCTGGCCCAAGGGTGCGATTCTTCCCCTTTACGGTGTACTGGCCATTGCCGCTATTTTCGGCATTTACATGGCAAGTCGGATCAAAATGATCGCCATGCCCCAGACCATTGCCCTGCTTAACGGTTTGGGCGGTGCCGCCTCTGCTCTGGTCGCCGCTACCACCGCTATCTTAGGTGCTACCGGCAAGTATGTGGTTTTCGAAACCGCTACCGCAGGTGTAGCACTGGCTGTCGGCGGTATCACTCTCACCGGTAGCTTGATCGCCGCCGGTAAGCTGGCTCGTATTCTGGATGCTCGTCCCAAGAGCCTAAAGGGTCATAACTTCATTTTCGGTTTCCTTCTGGTCATTTGTGTCGCTGCTATGGTTTTGCAAACCATTTCCGGTGGTATCTGGGCTCTGGTAACCGCTATCAGCGCTCTGGTTGCCGGTGTGGTCTTCGTTATGCGTGTCGGTGGTGCGGATATGCCCATTACCATTTCCCTGCTCAACTCCCTGTCCGGCGTGGCAGGCGGTATCGCAGGTATGGCTATCGGTGATCCCCTGTTGGTCGTCGTCGGCGGTATCGTCGGTGCTTCCGGTCTGATCCTGACTCAGGATATGTGCAAGGCTATGAACCGTACTCTGGGTGCCATCCTCACCGGCAAGACCACTGCCGCTCCTGCAAAGGCTCCTGCTCCCAAGGCAGAACAAGCCCCCAAGGTTGAAGAGGCTCCCAAGTCCACCAAGCTGGACGAAGCCGGTGTTGCAGAAACCCTGCAGAACGCCAAGAAGGTCATTATCGTTCCCGGCTACGGCATGGCTCTGTCTCAGGCACAGGGTGAAGTCGCTCACCTGACCTCCGTTTTAGAAGGCAGAGGAACAGAAGTGAAGTTCGCCATCCATCCCGTTGCAGGTCGTATGCCCGGTCATATGAGCGTCCTCCTGTGCGAAGCAGATATTGATTACGAAAAGCTGTTCATGATGGGAGATATCAATGATGATTTCGCTTCCTGCGATTTAGCTATCGTTATCGGTGCAAATGACGTTACCAACCCCGCTGCAAATACCGCAGAGGGCACCCCCATCTACGGTATGCCTGTTCTCTCTGTAGAAAAGGCTCCCAAGACCGTATTCTGCAACTTTGACACCAAGCCCGGCTACGCCGGTGTGGAAAATCCCCTGTACTCCGCAGACAATGTTCTGCTGATGCTGGGTGACGCAAAGGCTTCTGTCTCCAAGCTGGAAGGCTTCCTGTCCGCCATTCCCACCGCTACCGCTACCGCCACCGAATCTGCTCCCCCAGAGGATGACAAGCTTAGCGAGGCCAAGGTTGGTCAGGCTCTGCAGAATGCAAAGAAAGTTATCATCGTCCCCGGCTACGGCATGGCTCTGTCCCAGGCTCAGGGCGAGGTCGCACATCTGACCTCCGTTCTGGAAGGCCGCGGCGTAGAAGTCAAGTTCGCCATCCACCCCGTTGCAGGTCGTATGCCCGGTCATATGAGCGTACTCCTGTGCGAGGCAGATATTGACTACGAAAAGCTCTACATGATGGAAGATATCAACGATGATTTCGCATCCTGCGATATCGCCATCGTTATCGGTGCAAACGACGTTACCAACCCCGCCGCCAACTCCGCAGAGGGCACTCCCATCTATGGTATGCCCATCCTGAATGTGGAACAGGCTCCCATGGCTGTGTTCTGTAACTTCGATACCAAGCCCGGTTACGCAGGTGTAGACAATCCCTTGTATAGCGCAGATAACGTTCTGCTGATGCTGGGGGATGCAAAGGCTTCCGTTGCAAAGCTGGAAACACTCTTGACGACTACCGTTGACACTCCTGCCGTTTCCTCTTCTGCCGTTCCTGCACAGAGCAAGCTGTCTGAGGAAACCGTAGGTCAGACCCTGCAGACTGCCAAGAAGGTCATTATCGTTCCCGGTTACGGCATGGCTCTGTCTCAGGCGCAGGGCGAGGTTGCGCACCTTGCCGCCTCTCTGGAAAAGAAGGGCGCAGAGGTCAAGTTCGCCATCCATCCCGTTGCAGGTCGTATGCCCGGTCATATGAGCGTCCTCCTGTGCGA